>JBDNAO010000216.1:0-14008 GCA_039768375.1 Desulfobacterales bacterium
CACCAACACATATCCCGATATGCGCCGGCGGATGTGCCTTGTAGACGAACCAAAATCCTGCGCAATCTTGTGTAATTATTTCTCGCCGAGACCCTTAGGGTTCACTCAAAAATAACTTCACATCTTCGATAGACGAGTTGTCTGACTTCGGGCAACAGGCTTTCGGCGCGCTGCTGGCGGCGGTCGCCAGCGGTCAAGGCATCCGTCTGACTGCCAGCATTGTGATGTCGTCGAACTGTTCCGCGCTGCCGATATGCGCTTCGAGGGCTTCGGAAATATTTTTCAGCACTGCTTCCGCTGAATAGTTGCCGGCCTTGAGCAGTCTCAGGAGTCTCTTTTCACCGAAAAATTCGCCCTCGGCCATCCGGGCTTCGGTGACCCCGTCGGTGTAGCCGAAAAATATGTCACCCGGCGCCATGGACGTCTGCCGCATGTCCAGTTTCGCATCGGCCTGTACACCGACTGCCGGTCCGGTCGGGCCGAGGTGAACTTTTATGGTGCCGGCATTGTCAAGGATATAGGGCGGATCGTGTCCGCCGTTGATGTAGCTCAGCTCCCCGGTCGACGGGTTCAGCACCCCGAAGAAAAGAGTTGCGAACATGGCCAGGTCTTCGTGGTTCTTGACGATGTAGGCGTTTGTCAGCCGCACGGCCTCAAGGGCCGTGCGGTGCGAAAGACGGACGTCAATGGGTGCTTCCGATGACGTTCTGTTTTCCGCTGATTCGGTTATGTAACAGTCGAGCCCCTGCAGGGAGGTTTGACCGGAGAAGATCCGGATGAGGCTGCGGAAGAGCGCCATGAAAAGCGCCGCGCCGACCCCCTTGTCGCAGACATCGGCTATGACCAGCCCCACCGAACCGTCCGGAAGTTCGAAGACATCATAGAAATCGCCCGAAACCTGGCGGGCCGGTTTAATGAAAACCGCAAACTCCCAGCCTGTCCGCCGCGGCAGCATCGCCGGAAGGAAATTTTTCTGCATTTCCCGGCCACGCTCCATCTCGGTGTTCAAGGCCTGCGAATAGGCCCTTACCTGTTCCAGGCTCTGCTGCAAGGCGGCCTCGGCCTTCCGACGTTCGCTAATGGCCTTCGATATCCGTTGGTACATCTGGTTGAAGGCCGCAATCACATCGCCCAGTTCGTCCCGCCGGTGCGCGGACGCGGCATAGAAATCCGGGGTCGATCGGTCGTCGCTGATGGCCTCACCGGCCAGCACCAAATCTTTTCTCAGTCGCAAAATCGGTGTGACGACGATCGGGTGCATGGCGCTCCAGGCGCCGACGGTGACGAAAATCGATATGATGAGGATCAGTCCGGCAATGCGCAGAATGAATGCCTTCAACTCACGCTTTACGGAGGTGGCATCCTGACGCAGGATGAGTATGTTGGCCCTCTTCAGTTGCGGTTGCCGCCAGGCCATGTCGATGCGGTGGCCGTCCGGGCTTTCCGCCTGCTGTACCCCAGCGGCGGTAACTTCGGAGAACGAGATGTCCGGAGGCTCTCCGAAGCTGCCGATCCTGTTGCCATCGAGGCCGTATAGGGTTCCACCGACGATCTTGGAGCAGCCCTGCAATTGTCTGACCATGTCGAAAACCTGCGCCGCGTCGGCCGTGGACGGCAGCAGGGTCATGAGCACTTCGATCTGGGCCCACGCCACTGAATGCATCTGCTGAATGAGTTCCTTTTCCCGCTTCATGGTGGACGGGATCAGGATGATTGTTTCTATCACAACGACACTCACAAACACGTAGAACACAATCCGCCGCGACAGTCGCGATCGGGTCGGTTTCAACCACCGCTTCAAGGCAATTATCATAAATTGTTCCTTTGGCAACGAGGCCCGGTCTGTTGCCGCTCTTTCGTGATCCTCATTTGAGTATACAAAACCACTCTGTGAGTCAAATCAAAATCCCCCGGCGTAATCTATAGGATTCTTATTTTCACCGAGAATTTCTGTTCGCCGCAGCGTCGCCTTGACGTGCCGTACCCAAAAAATTACAGTAACCCGTCACAACCACGCCGTTACGGTTGAAGAATGGATGGCGGAGAGGCGGTTACCAAGTTTCCATCCATAAATGGCCTTTTTTCCACTGGACTGCGTTCTCCGCGGGTTTCCGGCTGCGGCGTACGTACAGTACGCCTCGCCGGGAATTTCGCCTTGGCGGGACGCGGCCTTGCCCAGCGAAAAAAAAACACATTTATGAATTGGACACTCAACAGTGCCATTTAATATTCGTAAATGGGTGCTATCGAGAATCCTTTGAAGAGAAAACTCAACATTGCCGTTCGTGAACTGGTCGAGTTTGTCTGCCGTTCCGGGGACTTGACGGTTTCATTTTCCGGGGCCCGGCGTTCGGTCGAGGCGATCCGCGCCCATCAAAAGATCCAGAATTCGCGGCCGCAAACCTATCACCCGGAAGTGTCGATCGCCCTGCAGCACGAGTCCGACGCTTTTTTATTGCGCATCAGCGGCCGCATCGACGGGGTTTTCAGCGAAACCGATGCCGGCGGGGCGACCCGCACGGTCATCGACGAGATCAAGACCACCGACCGCGATCTCGATCAACTGGCGGCCGACCAGAACAGCCTGCACTGGGGCCAGGTCAAATGTTACGCCTATATGTTTGCGGTCGAGTATCAGCTGACGGACATCGACGCACAGCTGACCTATTACCATTTCGATTCCGGTGAAACGCGAGAGGTGCGGCGGACATTCACCCTTGATGAGCTGTCTGGTTTTTTTCGCGATCTGATCGACCGCTACCTCGGCTGGGCGACGATCCTCGTCGACTGGCAGCAGCGGCGTGATGCCTCCATCCGGGCGCTTGCCTTTCCGTTCGCCGGTTATCGGCCGGGACAACGCCCCATGGCGGTGGAGGTCTATCGGACGATCCGCTCCAGTGGACAGCTCATCGTCGAGGCGGCAACCGGGATCGGCAAGACCATGGCGGTGGTTTTTCCAGCCGTGAAGGCCCTGGCGGAAGGGCTGACCTCCAAGATATTTTACCTGACGGCCCGCACAACCGCCCGTTCCGCTGCCGAGAAGGCGCTCGCGTATTTGGGCCGCAGCGGCCTGCGTCTCAAATACCTGACGCTGACCGCCAAGGACAAGATCTGCTTCAATCCCGAAAATGACTGCAGCGGCGAGGGGTGTGACTTCGCGCGCGGCTACTACGACCGCCTGCCCGAAGCCTTGCCGGAGATATTCAGCCGCGATGCCATGGACCGTCTTTTCATCGAAGAGGTTGCCCGCGCCTACCGTCTGTGCCCGTTCGAGCTGTCCCTCACCCTGGCGGTCTACTGCGACTGCATCATCTGCGACTATAACTACGCGTTCGATCCGCGGGTCTACCTGCGGCGATTCTTCCTCGAAGGCGCCGGTGACTATACCTTCCTGATCGACGAGGCCCACAATCTCGTCGACCGGTCACGAGAGATGTTTTCGGCCGAGATATTCAAACAGCCTTTTCTGAGCCTGCGGCGCGAGGTGCATGACACTCTCCCGCGGCTCTACAAGAGCATGGGACAGGTCAACTCGCAAATGCACCGACTCAAAGAGGCGGTCATCGCAGGGCCGCCGGCATGGTCCGACAAGAGACCGCCGGATGATCTTTATCCCGCGCTGAGGAGATTTGCGCAATTGGCCGAGGAGTGGCTCGGTCGCAACGAAAAAGCCGCATTCCGCGAGGCGCTGCTCGGCCTCTACTTTGACGTGATTGCCTTCATCCGCGTCTTCGAGGCCTACGATGCGAGTTACGTCACCTGTTACGAAAAGCGGGATGCGGACCTGAAGATCAAACTTTTCTGCATCGACCCGTCCGGGCAGCTCGGTGACGCTCTCGGCCGATGTCGGGCGGCGGTTTTTTTCTCCGCCACCATGACGCCGGCGGCCTACTTTAAAAAAATGTTCGGTTGTCAACCGTCGGCCGCACACCGTCACTTTCCGTCGCCGTTCGCGGCGGCAAACCTCGGGCTGTTCATCTTAGACCGGGTTTCGACCTACTTCAAACAACGCCAAAGTACGGCGCCGGATGTGATCCGGGCCGTCGAGGCCACGATCCGCCGCAAAAAAGGCAATTACCTTTTATTTTTTCCGTCCTACGATTACATGCGCCTCGTTTATGAAGGCTTCAGGCAAACGTGTCCCGAGGTGGCCATGATCCTGCAGACGCCCGGTATGCCCGAGACCGACCGCAGCGCTTTTCTGGACCGTTTTTCACGCGACAACCCTGAGACACTGGTCGGTTTCGCCGTCATGGGCGGCATCTTCGGTGAGGGCATCGACCTCGTCGGGGAGCGGTTAAGCGGGGCGGTGATCGTGGGGGTGGGGCTGCCCGGCATCTCGCTGGAAAAAGAGCTCATCCGCGACTATTACGAAACGGCGCTCGGGGCGGGGTTCGAATTTGCCTACATGTACCCGGGCATCAACCGGGTCCTTCAGGCCGCCGGCCGGGTCATTCGGTCGGAATCCGATCGGGGTGTCGTTCTGCTGATCGACCAACGGTTCGGCACGGTGCGCTACCACGCTCTTTTTCCTTCGGAGTGGCGTCCTGTGGTACCGCGCAGCGATGACGATTTAAAAATCCACCTGGATCGATTTTGGACCGAAAAAGGACCCACATAGGGTCAAAAAGGTGTCAGACTAACCCATCTTAAAAAGTTCACCTTCCAGGATGCGCGTATCCAGAGCACTGCAGGTTGAAGCGGTATAGTGCCCTTCAACCGCTGTGGTGACGCTGTCAAACCGGGTTCCATTTCCAGACGATGGTTATCCCTGAAAGCCCTGAATCCAGTTGCTGAAGCGATTTTCACCGGCCGGTCGGAGGCCGAATTCGGCGCCGGCTTTTAGCACGGCGTGGACCAGGCTGTCGCCATAGCCCCGGCTGCAGGTCAACAGGAACCCGCCGTCGCCGTCAGCAGATTTGTCCAGGGTGACGATCTGGCAGGGAACATGGCAAAAGGGGCCCTGGAGCAGGAAAGGCGCCTTTTTGGCCGGATCCATGAAGTCCAGACTGGTCAACTTTTCGGCGATAAAAAACACCTTGGACCCGAAGAGGGCCACAAAGACCGTCGATTCGGTGACGTCGGTGTAGCCCGAAAAATCCGGGATGGCCGGCGCCGCGTCGCCCAGGTGATAAATGGACGCCTGGATGCGGTTCATGCGGTTGACCAGCGTTCTTCCGGCAAAAGTGCACGCGCCCGGGCTTGCTGGAACGGCCAGGCCACAGGGGGTCAGCTCGCCGACCTTGTGGTGCTGCAGGTCCCAGCGGGTCTTGTGGGCCAGGTCCACCAGCCAGGGTCCCTGACCCTCTTCGTCGTATTCCAGTGCCACCGTCCAGTTGTCGCGCACCTCTGCCTCGATGGGGCTGACCTTGAACCGCACCGGGGATTCTCTTTTTATTTCAACCATGATGGGCACCTCATTTTCATTTTCAGACCATGATTTTGGGTAGAGCGACAGAGGAAGATGTATGCGTTTAACTATCGAGGAGCGATAACGCCCCCAAAATCTTTTTCTGGAAAGGCTACATTTTCATCCGTTTGCCTTCGGGATCGTAGAAGGGCATGGGGACGACTCCGGCGTGTAGCCGCATCCCTTTGCACTCATCCTCATAAATCTCCAGCCGGGTGCCGATGTCCGTCAGCTGGGATTCCACCAGGGCCATACCCACGGCCTGGCCGGTGGTGAAGCTTTTACGCATGGTGGCCACGTAGCCGCGCACCTTGTTGTCGACAATCAGGGCGCCGTCGCGAGCGGGCCGGGTATCGTCTTCCATGCGGATGCCGACCAGCTTGAGTCGGCCGGCATCTTTTTCGGCCTGGTGCAGCGCCACGGCACCAACGGTTTTGGCATCGGTCTTCTTGCGGTCCCATAGAAAGCCCAATCCCAGATCGATCAGGTTGGTGCGCTGTTCGGATTCGGAGCCGAGAATGACGTGGCCCTTTTCCATGCGCAGCACGTTCTGAGCTTCCACGCCGAAGTGGCGGATATCGAATTCGGCGCCGGCTTCTTTCAGCATGTCCCAGACCGCCTGGGTATAGGAGGAGGGCAGGTGCAGCTCGTAGGAGAGTTCGCCCACGAAGCCCAGGCGCATGGCGCGCACGAAGATGGTGTCTTTGATGAAAAACTCACGGTACCCGGAGAAGGGAAAGGCCTCGTTGGAAAGGTCGATATCCACGACTTTGGCCAACACCTTGCGGGCATTGGGGCCGGAGAGGTTGATCACGCCCATGGCGTCGGTCAGATTGACCAGGGCGAAATCCCAGCCGTCGAAACGGGTGTGGTAGCGAATCCATTCCACCGTCTGCCCGGCCCGGGCAGACGAGGTCGTGAAATAGTAGTCGTTTTCACCGAGCTTGACCACCACGCCATCGTCGATGACGCAACCGTCGTCGTTGCACATGGCCGAGTATTTGATGCGGCCCTCTTTGACCTTGCGCATGTCCGACGCATAGACCCGCTGCAGGGCTTTGAGGGCGTCGGGTCCGTGGATACGGAATTTGCCCAGGGTCGAGCCGTCCAGTATGCCCACATTGTTGCGCACATTGAGGATCTCTTCCTTGCAGTCGATGTCTTCGGAAAAGTAGCGCGCCCGCTGCCAGACGCCAATGTTGCGGAAAATGCCGCCTTCCTTGATCTGGGAGTCGTGCAGCGGGGTATGCTTGAACATGTGGTGGTTGTAACCGGCATAGGTCGCAATGAAGGTGGGCACCAGCGGCGGACGCACCGTGGTGGGCACCGGTGTCGTGATGGATGCCGTGTACTTGGCCACGAAGAGCGGCAGGTTGTGCCCCGGAATGCCGCCTTGGCCCGGGCCGGTACCGGCCGAGGTAAAGCGTTTGATCAGCTCGGGGATATCGAAGCCCATATCGACGGCCTGCTTGATATTTTTAATCGTGGTGTCTTCATCAAAGCAGATGAAGCTCTTGCGCCCCTTGACCGGGGCGGTGACCAGCTTGCAGCCGCGCTCCGGGCCGGGGAGGGTCGCTACGCTCTTTTCGGCTTCGGCAACCGCCCCGCTCATGTCTGCATCAGCCTCGGCGGCCGCCTTGAGGCCGGCCAGGCGCCCGGAAGCTTCGATTGAAGCTGGGTTGTTGACGCCGGTAATACGGCCGGCGGGGAACATCTTTTCAGGCAGATCCGTCGGCAGGAAGTAGCCGGTGTGGCTGTCGTAGCCCATTTTGGCCCCGGCCAGGATAAAAGGACCGGTCAGCGGCGTAAGACCGGCGGATGCCACCAGCAGGTCGCAGGGAAGCTGGCGCTTGACGGTACCCTCTACGGTGGAGAGGGTGACCTTTTCCACCTGCTGGGAGCCGTGGGCTTCGGCCGCCACCCAGCCTCTGAGGACCGGAATTTTACGCTCGGCCAGGGCCAGCATCAGCTCGGGGTCCTGGCCGTCTTCGCGAATGTCGGCCACACAGTTGATTTTCAGTCCCAGGTCGAACAGGTCGACGACGGCTTCAAGACCCAGGTCATGGCCCACGGAGAAAACCGCCTGGCTGCCCGGCAGCAGACCGTAGGTACGGGCCAGGCGATGGGCACAGCCTACCTGCATGACGCCGGGGCGCTCGTTGTGGTCGAAAATCAGGGGGCGCTCGATGCAGCCGGTGGCCACGACGACGCTCTCGGAGCGGATCTCGATGTAGCGCTCGGCGAAGACATCGTTGGCTTTGCCCACCTGGAAGGCGGTGATGAGATTGTTGTTGTAAGCGCCCACCATCGAGGTGTGCTTGAACACCCGGATGTTGTCGGTCTGTTCCACCTTCCCGGCCAGTTCACGGGCCCGTTTGTACAGGGGCGTGCCGTCGCTGATGGTGCTGGCCCGGTAGTCGAAGCATCCGCCCAGATGGGGGCGGGATTCCAGCAGCACCACCCGCAGGCCCGACTCGGCGGCGGACAGGGCGGCGGTCATGCCGGCGGCGCCGCCGCCGATGACGGTGACTTCGGCATTAATATACATTTCGTCGTACTGGCCCTTCATCTGGTAGTCGGCAGAAATAACACCCAGACCGGCGGCCTTGCGGATCTGCTTCATGGCCACGGGCCACATGGACGCGGGCTTGTGCATGGTCTTGTAGTAAAAACCGGCCGGCATCATCCAGTCCAGTTTGTCGATAAAAGCCAGCCAGTCACGATCCGCTGACCCTTTGACATTCTGCTCCTTGATCACCATGCCGTCCTTGAGCAGCATGTTTTCCGTGCGCACGTTGGGAACGCCGTCGACCTCCATGCAGGTGTTGCTGCTCTCGCCATCCAGGCTATAGAGCCCGCGGGGTCGGTGGTATTTCAAACTGCGTGCAAAGACCCTGACGCCATTGGCGAAAAGGGCCGTTGCGACTGTATCTCCGGCCACCCCATAGAAGGGTTTGCCCCGGTGCTTCAGGGACAGTTTCTCCGAGGGGTCGATCCGGAGGGTGGGCAATTGGTTAAGCCGGTTCATTCGCTCGCCTCCGGTTGTTCCACTTCGAGGTTTTGGGTTGTGTCACGATAGGTGGTGAACCAGGACCCGCATCCATCGCGGTGAACCCACCACTCTTTCTGGACGCCGGTCGTGCACTTGTTCATGTGGACATAGTCACACCAGGCTTTGGGGGTCAGACCCTCTTCCGCCGGGCGCGGTCCCTTGTCTTCTCCCCCATAGCGGAACTCGTAACCGTTGCGCTTGCCGCAGACGGGGCAGGTAAGCGTTAGGGCCATTGTTCGATCTCCTTGTGAATATCGATGTTGCGGCATCGACTATCGGTTGAGCGGCGACGCCCATCCGGTTAGTTGTTGGGCGTGTAGCAGACCAGTTCGGCGGTTTCACCCATCAACTGGTGGTTTTCATAGCGACGCAGGTTGAACGGCTTGAGCATGTCCGGGCAGCTGCCGGTGGCCATGTAGGCGGCCATGTATTTGCCGACGGCGCTGCACGATTTGAAACCGAAATAGCCCCAGCCGCAGTCCATGTAAAAGCCCTCGATGGGGTCGTTGCCGTCCATTATGGGCGCCATGTCCGGGGTCATGTCGGCCAGACCACCCCAGATGCGCATGAATTTAACACCGCGCAGACAGGGCAGCCAGTCGGACAGGGCTTCGGCCTGGTGCTTGATGTAATGGGCCGTGTTCTGAGTCGTGTAGTTGGGCCACTGATCCATGTGGGCGCCGGTGGCGATCTCACCCTTCAGGGTCTGGTTGGCATAGCAATGGTACGCTCCGGAAGAGACGACGTGGTCGAGCAGCGGTTTCAACGGCTGGGTGACCATGGCCTGGATGGTGAGCACGGCGATGGGCAGTTTGATGCCCAGCAAGTGGTATATCAAGCCGGCACTGTAGCCGCCGGCAGTCACCAGCACCCGGGGGGTGAGAATGCGGCCGCGGGGGGTCTGCACGCCGGTGATCTTGCCGTCTTCGGTGTCGATGGCGGTGGCTTCGGTCTGCTGGTGGATATGCACGCCGTGTTTGGTGCACCCCTTGGCCAGGCCCCAGACCACCGCGTCATGGCGCACGGTGCCGCCGGGGGGATGGTACATGGCCCCGTGGATGGGAAAAGTGATATCCTCGGAGATGTTCAGTGCCGGAACCATCTCTTTGGCCTGTTTGGCATCGATCAGGTGGCTCTCGACGCCGTGGAACTGAGCGGTGGCGATGGTCATGCGGGCCGCCTTCATGGCCGCTTCGCTGTGCATGAGGTTGAGATTACCACAGTTGTTGAACATGAGATTGAAGTCCAGTTCTTTGGTGAGCACCGGCCAAAGGTCCAACGCCTCCTTGTAGAGCGGCACGTTGTACTGCGTCCGCTGGTTGGCCCGCACGATCGCCGTGTTTCTGCCGGCACCGCCGAACCCGATGAAGCGTTTCTCGATGATAGCGACATTCTGCATGCCATGATTGCGGGCCAGATAGTAGGCTGTGGCGAGCCCGTGCAGACCGCCGCCGATGATGACGGCATCGTAGCTGAACTTCATGGGATTGGATTTCCAGATTCGTTTTTTGGCAAGACCCAACATGGATTCCCCTTGTTTTGAAAAATTGAGTATCGTCCGGTTCGCAATTGACAATTTTAGTTTCATATGAAATATTTTATGTCAACAAAAATCTGAGCATATTTCAGTTTCGTTATAAGGCGATCGAAGGATAATTCCCCGATGCGTTCGGGCGGGCTTATACCTCGGCAAGAGACGGGAAAAAACGAGCCTAAATCGGGTTCGTTTTAGCCGAAAACGCCTGATGACATCCGTTCCAATCGATAAAACGGCATTCGATACGATCTTTAAAATGAAACGAATTAAATCAAATAAATATTTTATTTCAAATCAGGAGACGTTAAATCATGCCCAACCTAATCAAGGCTCACCCTCTGCTGGAACGGATAGCGAAGTTTCACAAGGAACTCACCCCCAAGAGCCGCGTCATCGGTGACTACGTCAAGGAGAATCCGCGAAAGGTGATGTTTATGACCGTTGCCGAACTGGCCAAGGCCTCTGAAGTCAGCGAAGCCACGGTGGTTCGGTTTGTGGGCCAGCTGGGGTATGAAAGGTACACCGATTTTCAGCAATCCCTTCGGGACTTCGTGGACACGGAGCTGACGCTTCTGGATCGCGTCGACCTCACCGATATGCTGAAACCGGGAGCAGAACGGTTTCGTCAGGTGGTTTCAGAGGAAATCGACAATTTGAGGCTGCTTTTCGAAAAAACCGACATCCATCAGATGGACCGGGTCGTTTCTCTGCTTCATAACAGCCCGCAAATCTACGTCATCGGTTCCCGACTGTCCTACACGTTTTCCTACTATATGGGGTGGTCCCTCACCAAGGTTCGCGGCGGTATTCAAATCTTCAAAGGCAGCGACAAGACAACCCTGGACTGGTTGACCATATCACCGGCAGATGTGCTGGTGGTCCTCATCGCCGTTTCCCGATATCCCAATGACTTGATCCGCCTGGCCAAACTGGCGAAACGGTTGGGGCAGCGTCTGGTGGTGCTCACGGATAGTGCGGCTTGCCCGATCACCCACGAAGCGGACGAAAGCCTGATTGCGCCTTCCCCTCACATCCCCCTGATTGGCTCCCCGGCTGCCTTGTCTTGCCTGATCAATTACCTCGTTATGGAATTGGCCAGCCGGTATGGCAGCGATCTGAAAAAACACCAGGAGAAACTGGAGCAGTCTTACTGGGAAAACGATGTGCTCTTCAACATGAAAAAACTGGCATGAATTTCAAAAGCGCCGTTATCTGAATCCACCTCAGGTGATATCCAACCAGTGATCAAGCTACAAGGATATATGATATAATTACGGGTTCTTAAACCTTCATTGCCATGTTGTTTATGCAACATTGGGGTAAACGCGATGAGCTGAAATCCAGCGCCTGCGTTTTAACACGAAAATAAGGTAGGCCCCTCCGCCCGGATAACCGGTTTTGAAACAATGGCCGGTGCCGCTTGAAAACCTCGGAAGCGTTCATCTTATGCGTGCGATGGCGATGGAGCAAGGCCCGCTAACCGCCTTAAACAGTTGCGCCTGCTTCAACCGAGGCAACAACCGGCTCCCATCGGCAGAATGACAGGACGCTGAACCGCAAGAATTTATAATTTTCATGCACCGTGGCGGCCTTAAGGGCCATGAACGTTTTGTATGAAAAAGTTGCCATCATGGTTGATGATACCGATGTCAACCAACGATCTCATACTATCCGGGTCACAAAATCACGCTAAAGCGGATTGAACTCGCTTCATTTTTTATTGACAACAAAATTGCTCCGGTGTTATTGCGTTTTTATCATAGTGTGTTCATGAGTTATGAACTGTATTTTAACATTTAGAAAATATTACAATTGTTAATAATTTTCGACCTGAACGGAAAAGGTACTGATCATCATAGAAGACACAAAATAAACACCATTAAATATTTTTTCGTGTTTTCGTCATTACATGCTCCCGTGATCAAAAATGTCTCATTCTCCCATGGGCGCATATTTTTAAGGCGGGACACTTTAAATTCGTACGTGGAGAACTTTCCATAGAGGAAGGCGATGAAATTCGATGCCATACAGATTAATTCCGCCCCCGAAGCCCTGGTAGAACAAATAAGGGGACAAATCAGGGCCGGAAAATTAAAACCCGGGGAGAGCCTGCCTTCGCAGCGCGAGTTGGCAAAGATGTTTCGTGTGGGGCTCGGGACCGTTCGGGAAGCGTTTAAAATCCTCGACGTCATCGGGTGTGTGGACATTCTGCGGGGCAAAGGGACGTTTGTCGCCCAAGATGCGTTAAGCGTTCAAAACGAGGCTCCCAGTATTGAAAATGCGCTGGAGGCAGTTTCCCTGGCGGAGCTGATGAAGGCGCGTGAAGTGGTGGAAAGCGGCGCCGCGCGAATAGCGGCGAAAAAGGCCGATAATGAGAGCATCCAGCGGCTTCGGGAGATAACCTCCCGAATGCTTTCGGCCGACCTCTCCAGCGAAGCATATTACGAAAACGATTTCAGGTTTCACATCGCCGTGGCCGAAGCCTCGGAAAACCAGGCAGTCCTCGAGATCGTCAAACTGCTGGTCGACAAGGCACACCACCATATTAACTTCATGAACGATGCCTTGGGCATCTCCTTGCCCGCGGCTAAGGGAAAGTGTGTCGGAAGCGCGGTTAGAGTTGTCGATTTCATTGCGGACGGAGACGCCGAGCGTGCCGGAGAAGCGATGTGCGAGCATTTAAATACAGTCAACGAAAGCCTCTTGAAGGAGTTTCCGGGAAAGCGATTAAAACGCGGCACTTTTCAGTAAAATATTAAGCCAATAATCAAAAAGAGGAGCAGCTTCAAATGGCTTCAAAGCTGGAGGACAAAATCCGGGAAACCGGCATGAAATTGTACGATATCGCGGAAAGATCCAAACCGTCCTTGTTCAGAAAAGATTTTTGGACCGGCAAAGTCATGGATCTTTCCATGAAGAACGAAGCCTTCAAACAGGAGATGTTTCGATTCGTGGATGTGTTTCCTTATTTAACCAAACCCGAATCGGTGGCGCGGCACATCCAGGAGTATTTTTGCCGGCCGGACCAGGATTTTCCGAAAACGATGCGCTGGGGGTTGTCCAAGGTGAAACCCGACTCGATCGCCGCCAAAATGGCGGCCAAGAGCATCGGGAAAAATATCAGCACCATGGGCAAGCAGTTCATCACGGGCGAGACCATCGATGAAGCCGCCAAAGCAATGTTCAAGGGCCGCCAAAAAGACGGGGTTGCATGGACCGTCAAAATCCTCAAGGAGGCGGTTACGTCGACACGGGAGGAAGAGGAGTTTCTGGAAAAACAGATCGAACTGATGGAGCGCTACAGCGAAATCGTCCAAGATTGGCCCGCCCTGGGAACCGGTGAAAAAGGCGGTCCGGACTGGGGCTTCAGCCCCCAGGTCAATATCTCGCTGATGGCCTCCTGCCTCTATTCCCAGTATCTACCTAAAAGCTGTGCCATGGACTATGCGATCGACCGGGCCAAGGAACGGCTGCGGCCGATCTACCGCAAGGCTCTTGAATTAAACGCCTACGTGCTGATGGATATGGAGCACCTGCCGGCGCGGAAGTTTACCCTGGAATTGTTCAAGAGCATCAACGACGAACCCGAGTTTCGCGACTGGCCCCACAAGGGCATCGCTTACCAAGCGTACATGAAGGATGCCGAACCTTTGCTTGGCGAGCTATTGGATTGGGCCAAAAAAGGCGGCCACAACTTCGGCATGCGCCTGATCAAGGGCGCTTTCTGGGACGAAGAGGTGGTGCTGGCCAACCTTTACAACTACCCGATTCCGGTTTTTACAAACAAGCACGCCACCGATGCCTGCTACGAGAGATGCGCCCACACGGTGCTGGAAAACCACCGCTATATTCAGCTCAAATGTGCTTCCCACAACATCCGCACGGTCGCCTACGTCATCGAATGCGCCGAGGAGCTTAAGGTCCCCGAGGACCGACTGGAGTTTCAGATGCTCCACGGCATGGCGGAGAACCTGCGCGAGGCCTGGAAAAAACACAACCTGCGGCTGCG
>JBDNAO010000217.1:0-4461 GCA_039768375.1 Desulfobacterales bacterium
GCCTGATGCTGGCCTTTACCGCCGGCTGGTTCCCGTTTTTGCTGCTTTTCACGATGAGCGCGCTCGGCCTCTCCTATAACCTGCGAATTATTCCGGTCGGCATCGGCGCTAAACGTTACCGGAGAATAAGAGATATCCCCGGCTCGAAAACAATATTGATCGCTCTGGCATGGGGCATCGTGACCGCGGTTTTTCCGTCGTTTGCCGAACCGATGCGGGACAACTCTTCTGTCATCGTCGCATTTCTCATTTCATCCTCTCTGGTGTTTACGAGAACTGCGTTCTTCGATATTCTGGATATGCAGGGTGACCGCATCGTGGGCCGCGAAACGATTCCCATCCTGCTGGGGGAGAACAGCAGCCTTCGCTTACTGAAAAAGATACTGGCAATGGTCGTTATCAGCCTGATCTTGGCCGCCGGTTTCGGAATTGTCACCGGTTTCGGATTCTGGCTGCTCATCAGCCCGATTCTCATGTATTTTGTCCTTTGGATCTTTGAAAGACGGAAGGTGCAACCGGGGATTCGACTGGAATTTCTGGTTGAATCCAATACTGTATTGACGGGATGTCTGGCTCTCCCTTGGTCGATTATGCACTAGCCGCATTGCCGCAGCTGCAGCCAAAGCCCATTCACGGTGAATTCCCCAAACCGATCACAAGACAACCTCTGTCCGGTTGATTTACCGATAGAAATTTATTATAGACAACCCCCTGTGGATAACCGAAAAGATTCATGTAAGGTAAACCGTCGATCAATCCTTCATAGGGGAAGGACAAATATGGCCGAGATACCAGATGACATGGACATATAATTGATCATCGACCGGCAACAGAATTGAGCCCGGTCCGTTCGGAAACCAGAAGAAGTCTGATAGGACACTTGAAAAACGGCTGGGGGGATACGGTGACCCAAGGCGCGCCGATGCATGACCATAACTACGAACGGCAAATCCTTCAAAAAGTCTCGCGTTCTTTTGCCCTGACGATCCCCCAGTTGCCGTCCGATCTTCGTTTAACTGTCACCAATGCGTATCTGTTGTGCCGGATCGTCGATACGATCGAAGATGAAGAGACGCTTTCCACGGAGCAAAAACGCTTTTTCATGCAGGCGTTCAACCGCGTTTTAAAAGAAACATCGACCGCCAAGGAATTTGCTGAAAATCTGTATCCGCTGCTCTCCGGCAAGACATTGCCGGCCGAAAAAGATCTCATTCAAAACGCCGGTATCGTCGTCCGATCATTCTCCTCTTTTAACAAAGAACAGCAGTCCGCGCTCAGGCGGTGCGTGGCGGTCATGTCCATTGGCATGTTACGATATCAGGAAAACAAGAGCCTGCATGGGCTGGGGAATCTCTACGACCTGGATGCTTACTGCTACCATGTGGCCGGTGTGGTCGGAGAAATGCTGACCGAGCTGTTCTGCGTGTATTCGTCGGATATTTCAAAAAAACGTGACCAGCTATTGCAGTTGGCCGTATCTTTCGGCCAGGGGTTACAGATGACCAATATTTTGAAGGATCTCTGGGACGATAGGGCCCACGGAGCCTGCTGGCTGCCGCGAAGTGTCTTTTCAGAAGCGGGTTTCGATTTAATGGATCTTAGCGCCGGCAATTACCGACCCGAGTTTGGAGAGGGTCTCTACCGGCTTATCGGCATTTCGCTGGCGCATTTGCGCAATGCGCTCTCCTACACTTTGTTGATTCCACGGCAGGAAATCGGAATTCGGAAATTCTGCTTGTGGGCCATCGGCTTGGCCATCTTCACCTTGCGCAACATCCACGGGAAGCCTGACTTCACGAACGGTCGCGAGGTAAAGGTTTCCAGAAACCGTACCAGAGCCATCATCGGTGTATCCAATGCCACCTTGCAGAGTAACCTTCTGCTGAAGGCCCTCTTTCGTCTGGCGGTGCACGGTTTACCGGCGCCCGGACGCACTCACAACGGTTTCCGGACGACTCACAGCCAGGTCGTTGAAGAGCGCTTGTTTAAATATCAAGGCGATGGTGACGGCTGACGGTTTGAAGGATTCACTGACAGGACGGCCCTCAAAGACGGTCTCCATCGTCACGTAATCAGAAATTTGGGATATCTTGATTTCCTTTAATCAAGGGGTCTGAGAGGTTTTCTTGATAATTGTGAGGCAGAAAAGACGAAAAATGGGCTGGATCGTAAAGTGAGCATTCCCGTTGTCCAGAAAGTGCGCATCGGTGCGTATATCATCCGACAAATGCTCTTGCAGAAGCTGCGTTTCCCGCTGGTGCTCATGCTCGAGCCATTATACCGCTGTAATCTGCACTGCCGGGGGTGCGGTAAATTAGCCCACTCGGAAAATATCCTTAGCAAACAATTGAGCGTGGAAGAATGTGTCAATGCGGCCAATGAATGCGGGGCACCGGTTGTCTCCATCGCCGGTGGCGAACCGCTGCTGCATCAAGGTGCTCCGGAAATTGTCAACCAGATCACAAAACGCAAGCGGTTCGTTTACCTCTGCACCAACGCCTTGCTGGTGAAAAAACGGATCAACGAATTCTCACCTTCGCCGTATTTTACGTTCAATGTGCACTTGGACGGTCTCAGAGAGCGCCATGATGCCCTGGTTTGTCGTTCAGGTGTTTTCGACAACGCCGTGGAGGCCATCCGCCTTCTGGCGGCGCGCGGTTTTCGTGTTACCACCAATACGACCTTCTACGACGGGGAAACACCCGAAAACGCCAGCCGGCTTTTTGATTTCATCATGTCACTGGGGGTCGAAGCCATGACCGTTTCGCCGGCCTTCAATTATGAAAACACCGTCGACCGGCAGCAATTTTTGGGACGCTCCAGCACCCAGAGATTGTTCAGACGCCTGTTTGAATTCGGAAAGGATCGCAACTGGAAGTTCAACCACAGCTGTCTGTATCTGGATTTTCTGGCGGGAAACCGGGATTATAAATGCACCCCCTGGGGTAATCCGACCCGCAACGTGTTCGGTTGGCAGCGTCCCTGTTACCTGTTGAATGAAGGTTACACGGCCACCTACAGGGAGCTCATTGACGATACCGAGTGGCAGAAATACGGCACCGGCAAGAATCCGCGCTGCAGTGCCTGTATGGTGCACTGCGGCTTTGAGGCATCGGCCGTAATGGATTTGGTGAAACATCCCTTGAAGGCCCTTAACACCAGATGACAACCGGATAATAAGACCGCAGCAATAATACAGCTTGATTGGGCAATAGCACCGTCGGGTTGAATGATGTGGATCAGCCAGAACCGTCTTGATTACCTGGTGGCGATATAAGCCGGCAGACGACGCTTCATCAGAGCAAGCCATGCCCGTTTAAGGGCAACCGATGCGGCTGCATACTGTCGGGTTATCCGTACAATGGCACCCATTAATGAGGGCTGGCACAGCAGGTTCCGTAAGAGCGCTTTGTGGCCAATATTTCCGTTATGGTCCAGGCAATCAAAAATCTCTTTCGGCACGGTCGTTCTTGACGGATCGCAAATCGCCCGTAAGAGGAAAATCGGAAGATGTGACACTGCAGCGGCTCGAGCAATGGCGGCACTTTCCATATCCACAGCCAGCGCTCGGGTCTGGAGAAAGAGAGCTTCTTTTTTTTCTGAGGTAAAAACGGCCTGACGGGTTGTTGCAACCATGCCGTAGTGGACCGAAAGGCCTTCGGCCGAAAGGGTTGAGAGGGCTCGGACCGCACAATCGGCATCCGTATCCCAGACGCTGGTTGATTTGATATCGTCGACCTGAAGAACCGCCGCAGCAATGAGCAGATCACCGGCGCTCAAACCGGGATACAGTCCGCCTGAAAGGCCGATGGCGGCCAAAGCGGTGGCGCCTTCCGAGGTCAACCAGTGGGCGGCGGACAGCGCCCTTTCTTCCCCCACACCCGATTGAACCGCAATAAGGCTTGTGTCGTCACGGAACCGCCAGCGGTAAACCGGACGTCCGTCGACCATCCGCCATCGCCTTCGGCCCAAAACTATTCGTGCCTCGGATGCGAGCCCGAAGACAAGGCCCAATGTGGGTTTCATGATCAAGGTTGATGTTTGATGCGACAGCGCAGAATGTTCATATAGCGGCAGTGCCTAATGAGGACCGAAAATTAAATTGCCTATATCAGATCAGATCGGTGGGTGTCAAACTGGTGAACATGTCGCCAGAAATTCTCGGTGAAAATTGGAATCCTAATGATTACGCCGGGTAACCGAGCTCTGTCCGAGACGCGTGAGGCTGTATTAGTTCCGGCGAGCCCTTGATTTCCGACAAAAGGATGTGACGAACTTGCAACGTTTCGCTCTGGTGATGACACTTCTGCTGACCCTTGCCCCCATGTCCGGTCGTGCCCAACCGGCTGAAGCGGTTGCGCTCATTGAACGGTTCAATGGGGCCCTTCTGGAATCGATGCGCCGGGCCGATGCGCTCGGACTGTCCGGGCGCTTCAAATACCTGAAGCCCGTCATCGAAAA
>JBDNAO010000218.1:0-6997 GCA_039768375.1 Desulfobacterales bacterium
GGTCATTGTGATTTGTTTGTTATTTGTTATTTGCGATTTGGTATTTATCACCGAAACGTAAACGTTTCCTCGTCGATCAAACTGGAGGCGGCGGCCAAAGGCGACGCTGAACTGATCACTTGTCGCATTGAGTGAGCCATAAGAACGCCGGCCAATTGGAAGTGGGTTAAATGCAGACGAAGTCTCTCAGAATTGCGATGCTCAGTATCCACTCCAGTCCGCTCGGGCCTCTGGGTACCAGAGATACCGGCGGCATGAGCGTCTATATCCGGGAGACCGCCAGAGAGCTGGGGCGAATGGGGCACAGGGTGGACATATTCACCCGGCGGACGGCTAAAGTCGTCGACCCCGTCATCGCACTGGCTGAAAACGTGCGGCTCGTTCACCTGAGTACCGGAAACGGGAGAAATGTTCCCAAGGAAGATCTCCACCGGCATATAGCGGATTTCAACAGGGCGCTGGAGTCGTTCCGAAACCGTTATTTTCTCGACTATGACCTGATTCACAGCCATTACTGGTTGTCCGGTTCGCTAGGGGAGATGGCTCGCGAGAATTGGCAGCGGCCGCATATCATCACCTTCCATACCCTGGGTGCCGCTAAAAACAGCATCGGAGTAGGGGAGCCCGAGCCGCTGCTGCGCATCGCCACGGAGAAGAATCTCGCGGCAACCTGTGAACGGGTTCTCTCCACGACTCCGAAAGACAAGGTACAGCTGGTCCGTCTCTACGATGCCGTGTCGGATAATATCGGTGTTGTTCCCTGTGGTGTCGATCTGAATCTGTTCCGCCCGCTGGATACAGCAGAGGCACGGCGTCGGCTCGGGTTCGCACCCGATCACCCGATGGTCCTCTTCGTCGGCCGCTTCGATTCGGTAAAGGGCATCGACCGTCTGGTGACGGCAATGACGTATCTGCGACGGAGGGATTCGCTGCGACTGGTGCTTGTCGGTGGTGACGGTCTGACGTCCCCCGCGACACGGCGCCTGCAAAAACAGGCCCGTGACCTCGGGTTGCAGGCTAGCGTGACGTTTGCCGGAAGGATCGTTCAGGATCGACTGCCGCCGTATTACAGCGCCGCCGACGTGCTGGTCGTACCGTCTCTCTATGAAAGCTTCGGTCTGGTCGGCCTCGAGGCCCTGGCTTGCGGCACACCGGTGGTGGCTACACCGGTCGGGGCCATGGAGAGCATTCTGAAACCGGGCCGTACCGGGCAGGTGGTGACCGAAGCTGCGCCTCGTTTGCTCGCTGATGCGATCGAAGCCTTTCTACCCAATAAAGCCCGGAAAACTGTGTCTGCCGCCGACATTCGTGCCTCGGTGCTGCAGTTCAGTTGGTCGAAGGTGGCGGCAGCGCTGGCCGCGGAATATGCCGGTGTGTGTGCAATAGGAGCTGTTTCATGAACGACAATATGGAGTCGACCGATATGCTGGTGATATCCGCTCACCCGGACGACGCCGAGTTCGGTGTGGCCGGAACGGTGGCCAATTGGACCCGCGCCGGCAAAAAGGTGATCTACGTGGTGTGCACACGTGGTGAAAAAGGGACCACCGACCGCCACCTGGCCCCGAAAGAGTTGGCCGCGGTTCGAGAGAAGGAGCAAATGGCCGCCGCCCGACTACTCGGGGTGGCTGCGGTCGATTTTCTCGGGATGTCCGACCAGGGGCTGGAGGACACGCCCGCCTTTCGTGAACGGATCGTGCGGGTCATTCGACAATACCGGCCGCACACCGTGGTGACCTCGGATCCTTACCGGCGATACGTCTGGCACCGTGACCACCGCATCGCCGGCCAGGTCGTTTTGGATGCTGTATTTCCATACGCCCGGGATCATCTGGCCTACCCGGACATGCTGGCCGAGGGACTGGAGCCGCATAAAGTACAGGAACTGCTTTTCTGGGCCGCAGAGGACGTCAACTATCGCTCCGACATCACCGCCACTTTCGCACTCAAACTGGCCGCACTGCGCTGCCATGCGAGTCAGGTAAGAGAGTTAGGCATTGCCAACCTCGAAGATTGGCTGCGGCAGCGCTGTCGATCAATGGCCGAGGGCGAGCCTTTCGAACTGGCCGAGTCCTTTCACCGCGTCGAACTTCCCCGCTGAGCAGTGTTTATCGGATAACCTTTACATGGCGAAATCTGAAAGTTGTTATTCTCGCCGAGGATTTTTGCCCCACGGAGGGGATGTCAGGCCGAGGGTCCCGCCGCTTTTCTGAACTTCTTCACTTGCTCCTGATAGTAAGTGCGATTCTCGCGTGCCAACCGCAGGGCGTGTTGCGCTGTTTCGAGGGCCTTTGCATACTGACCGTTGACGAAGTAGCATTGCGCCAGCGTGTCGAGAATGTGGGACTCTTCTAAAAGACCCGCGGCGGCCTTGGCCAAATCCAGTGCCCGGGCCGGCTTCCGGAAATGCGGGTCTTCGGCGGTGGCATACAGCCAGGCCAAATTATTGAGCACGTGAGGATTTTCCGGATTGAGTTTCAGAGAGGCCTCGTAGGCCTGCTGAACCCCGCTGAGATTGCCGGTTTCGTAGTACAGATCGCCGAGCACTTTGTAAAGGTTAGGGTTTTGCGGATGCTTTTCGATCTCCCTGAGGATGATTTTTTCGAAGAAGTGGCTGCTCAGTTGTTTGCCGGTTTCCCCGAAGTTTACGCTGTAGCCGACAGCGGCAACCAACACCATGCTGCCGACGAAGACCAGAATGCTGTTTCTGACCTTACGATCGTGCCGATCGATGGTGCGGCGATCGATTTCACAGCGGGCCAGATGGCCGATCCTTTCGCTGATGCTGAAATGGTGCCAGTTGGGGCGATCCGGTGATTGACCGCTCGTGTAAGCGATTTTCTCGAGTGTGCTGATGAGCGGCTGGGCCGTTTCGAAGAGCGTGTAAACGTAGCCATCGGCCTGGCGCTCGAAATTGCGCATGAAGTAGCCGAAGATGAACCGAAAATAAATCAGAAATATCACCACCATATTCACGCTCAGAAACACGGAGGTCAGGGTCACCGGGTTGAACCCGAACCGGCTGAAAAATTGAAACATCGGCTCGGTGTAAATGACGGCGTAGAAGATCAGATCGTAGGTCGCATAGGTGAGGACCATGAAACCGGCGAAGAAGACGAGGTAGAACACCAGGTGGTAGCGTTTGACGTGTCCGATCTCATGGGCGATGACCGCATCGATCTCGGCCGGCTGCAGGCTGTTCAGGAGGGCGCTGGTGACCAGAATATACCGGAATTTTTTTATCAGGCCCATGACGCCGGCTGTGATCATGCGACCGCCGAATATCGGCCAATAGAGAATGTTGGCATATTCGAGGTTTGCTTTTTTGCACAGGGCCTCGATCCGCTGCCGCATCGTGCTGTCCTCCAACGGACGGCAGCGCCAAAATTTCTGAATCATGGCCGGACCGATAACCGCCACGATCACGAGAAAGAACATGAAATAGACGACCGATCCGGTGGTGGTCGCCAGCTGGTTTTTGAGCCACGCAAAGGGCAAGGCGTTGATCAGGTCGGTGATGGCCGAGAGCACCAGCCAGGGCAGCAGCACGGGTACCGAAAATGAGATTTGGGACCATACATAGGCCGACCGGGAGATATCCGATCCATACAGGCGCCGGTGGGCATCATAGGCGAATGCCCAGACGACGGACAGATAGGAAACGAACAGCACCAGAAAGACCAGGGCCAGCAGGGTCGGCATTCTTGAAAATAGCGGCCAAGAGATGAAAAACGATGGCAGGCTCAATCCGTAAACGTCGATTGCGAAAAGGGCGATGGACAGGATCGACTGGCGCGTGAGAAGGCTGTTGAACCGGTTGTCGAGGCGTGAAAAGCTTTCCCTCGTCACCCGGCGCTGAAGACTTTGAAAAAGAGACCTGTTATAGGCGATGAACAAGACGTGCAGCGCGGCAAAGAGCAGCCCCGTGTCGATCGGCGTGAAATTGGTTTCTGCCGCCGGTTGGTAAGTGGCGTATATCAGCAAAACGATGATGAAGTAAATGAAGTTTGAAAACATCGAGCAAGTGACCTCAAAGCACAATAATTTCTTGATGCGAACCGGGGACTTTGGGCTCGCTTAAAAATAACTTACCATTGGGGAGGGATGCTACCTGTAAAATCTTTCTTTTTCGCTGTAAACGCATCCGCAGTATTGCTGGCGATACAGACCAAGCCGCTTGGATTCGTCGACGCCCTCTTTCCATCCCGGACGAAAATCTTGGTAGTAAAAGGGCACGCCGACCGACCGGCCCACGGCCTCGCCGATTGATTTGATCGTCTCGTGCTTCTGGAACTTGCTGTAGAGCAGCGTGGTGCTGAAACCGTCGAACTTGCCGTGCCGGGCCATCAAGGCGGTACTGTGCAGCCGGTCATGATAGCAATAGGTGCAGCGGTTGGCTTCCCGGTAGGCCACATTGCGCAGAAAACCTTCGAGATCGTACCCCTCCTGGTAAATGACCTTCAGGTCGAGTTTCTCTGCGTAGTCCTTGAGTGTCTCCTGGCGCCGGAGACATTCCGAGTAAGGATGGATGTTGTGTCGGTAGAAAAAACCGATGACCTTTGCCGCATCCCGGCGCAGGACCCGGATCGGGTAGATAGCGCAGGGGCCGCAGCAGATATGAAGCAGAAGTTTCACTGTCTTTCTCCGAAAATGGCAGTCCCGACGCGAACGATAGTGGACCCTTCTTCGATGGCCACCTCGAAATCACCGGTCATTCCCATGGACAGCTCCCTCATCGTCACCCCGTCGATGTTCATGGCCGCGATGCGGTTAGACAGTTGCCGCAGAGCCTTGAAATAAGGCCGCACTTTTTCGGGAGCGTTAAAAAAAGGCGGCATTGTCATGAGCCCCCGGATCGAGAGGTTGTCGCAGCAGCTGACCTCGTGGATCAATTTTGCGGCCGCCTCCTTTGTGATGCCGGATTTCGATTTTTCTTCGGCAATGTTGACCTGGATCAGGATCGGTTGGACCTTGTTCCGTTGCCGAGCCTGTTTGTCCAGTTCACGGGCCAATTTGAGAGAATCGACCGAGTGAATCAGGTCGAAGAGTTCCACAGCGAACCGGGCCTTGTTGGTCTGGAGATGGCCGATGAAGTGCCATGAGGCCGGGCTCCCAATAAGGGCGTCGACTTTTTCGCGGGCCTCCTGGATGTAGTTTTCCCCCAGCAGGCGAACACCGGCATCGATGGCTTTTTTGACGCTTTCGGCCGCGACGGTCTTGCTGACGGCCAACAAACGAACGCTTGCCGGATCTCGTCCGCAGCGGGTGGCAGCCTGTTCGATACGTCGCCGAACCCGGGTGAGATTTTCCTTGATCATGGTTACTGTTCCGGTTGAATCGTCCATTTTGACTTAGTTCGAAAATAAATTTTCTTGCACCATGGCGGCCTAAATGGCCATGAGCGTTTAACATCAAAAAGATATGACCTTCTCTCTGATCAAGAACTCGATCACCTCGCAGATCGGCAGACCGACCACATTGGTGTAGGAACCGTTGATGCTTTTGACCAGAAACGTTCCGAGACCTTGGATCGCATAGGCCCCGGCCTTGTCGAAGGGCTCGCGGGTCTGGATGTACCAGGCGATTTCGTCTGCGGTCAAGGCCTTGAAGCGTACGTCTGTCTTGACCGTGTCCGAATAAAGACGGTTTTCAGACCGGCGGCAGATGCAGTAGCCGGTGTACACCTGGTGGGTCCGATCGCTCAAGCGCTGCAACATGCCGCGGGCGTCGTTATCCGAGACCGGCTTGCCGAGGATGCGATCGCCGATCGAAACCATCGTGTCGGCACCGATGACCCAACTGTTCGGATGTTGTCGTGCGACGTCGATCGCCTTGGCTTCGGCTAATTTCCTGACATATTCCGGTGGTGAGGACATCGGCACCGTGCTTTCGTCGAAGTTGCCCGGGATAACCGTAAATGAAAGGCCGGCCTGCTTCAGCAGGTATCGGCGCCGCGGGGATTTGGAAGCCAATATCAAATTTGGGTCGGTGTCGGTTTTCGGCATATGCTCACTCTTAACAAATGCGGCCGGATTTGACAATGATGCGACAATATCGGACAAAGATATAACGTCAATTTCGGTTTTCATCCGTGATTCGACGAAATGGATTATCCATTTCTGTTTCTAACTTGATAGTTCCCTGTCGTTCGCTACAGGGTCACCACAGATTCACCCCCCGGGGGAGAGGGTAAGGGTGAGGGGATAAAATCAAACAGCTTTGATACCCTGCAGCTTGCTGTAGGGAGCTTCATTCAAACGGAGACGACTATGAAAACGGTCTGGATTATAGGGGCCGGTCAATTCGGTGAAAAAGCCGCCGTAAGGTTGCGCCTGAAATATTCTGAGGCCTCAATCATCGTCGTCGACCAGGATCAGAGAGCTCTGCAAAATGTCGAGGGGATGGCGACCGCCGTCGTGGCCGCGGATGGTGCGGCGTACCTGGCAGAACATCTGACTGTTTCCGAGGAACCCGACTGGATCGTGGCGGCCGTTCCGGTCCACTTGGCTTTTGAGTGGCTCTGCAAGCGGCTTTCACCGGCTTATCGGGTAGAAAAACTGACGGTTCCGGAAGCCCTGACCCAAAAGCTTGGATGCGTCTTCAAAGGTGAGGGCGGCAGGGTTTACACCAGCATGGCCGACTTCATCTGCCCGAACAACTGCCCGGAACCCGCCGATCTTTGTTTCGTCACCGGCAAACCGCGGCCGATAGACCTCTACAAGGAACTGACGGCAGTGGACCCCCACCAAATGACCCCGGTGATCGTTCGCAGTCGCCAATTGTCGCCGGGTGTAGGCGGTTACAGGCCCGGCGATCTTCTCGACGCCATCCGGAAGGTCGAAGCCTGCCGCGGACCGGTGCTGCTGGGTACGGCCTGCCGGTGTCACAGTGTGCTGGATGCTTTTAGGCTGATCCCACGAACATCCTAAAAAGACTGTTAATTCTGCTTGTTAATCTTTTTGTCGATATGCTTCCCGCCGATGGCTGATTCTTAAAA
>JBDNAO010000029.1:0-5188 GCA_039768375.1 Desulfobacterales bacterium
CTGGAACAATTTCCTCAAAACCTACCAGATGCCAACAGTGGCCGGCGTGACGGTGGACGACGCGTTGACCCACATTAAGCTGCCCCTGGCGAGTCTTCTGTGCCTGGTGTTTCTTGTCCCCGTCGGGCTGCAACTCAGGAAGCAGCGCCGGAATTCCGGAAAAATCGGCCTGCCGGTGGGCTTGGTTATCGCTTTGATTGCCGGAAGCATTCTGCTATATCCCTTTCTGAAAGTCTCCGTGGCCCGTCCGTCCGTCTTGGCACCGGAAATGAGCGACAAGAAAGCGGTGGCGGTTTTGGAGAACCTGCTGAAAAATATTTACCGGTCTTTTGATTTTCGTGAGGAAGAAGACGTTTACGACCGACTGGCCACCAGCGTCAGCGGGGATCTGCTGTCCGACATCTACCTGCAAAACAGAAAGTCCCTGGTGGTAACCCAGGCCGGAGGCGCCCGGGCCAGGGTCAAGGAGGTCAAGATCCAAGATGTCAATGTGAGCCCTTTAAGGGACCGCCCCCTGGGCCTGCTGTTTCACGCCAAATGGACCGCCCTGGGGACCGTCGGCCACTGGGGGCACATTCACACCCGCGAAAACCAGTACGAAGCCAACATTGCCGTGGAACCGGTGGGGGGAGCCTGGAAGATAACGAATCTTGAACTTTTGGAGGAGCGGCGAATCGACCCCTATGCCCAGCCGGTGGTCGGGAATTGACATTTGATCAAAGTCCAAAATCTCCGGAATAATCATCGGCCTGATTGTGGCAGCCCTGATTGTGACGGTATGGGATATTTACGGCATAGCCTTCAAGGATGTCTTGCCGGAAAATACAGAAGCGCGATGGAAATGGTGATTGAGATGCCGAAATACTTGAAGACTATCATTCTGCTGGTCGCCGTGGTGGGACTGACTGCCACGGTGAGTTTTGCCGAAAGGATCTATCACTGGACCGACAAATCCGGGGTTGCCCATCTCACCCAGGACCCGCCTCCCGCGGAAGGGCAACTGAATGATATCATGGACTACACGAGCAGCGACCAGAAACCGGCGAAGGTTGAACGTGAAGCAGGCAGACAAGATGATGACGAGTCCGAAGAGCCGCTGCAGCCGGGAACGGGAGCCTATCGAAGTGAAAAGATGGAGGAAGCGGTTGAAGCGAACAATTATTGTTTCCTCAAGGCACCCGACATCGATCTGTACGTCCGGGTCTGGGAACCGGACAGCTATGGTAGTCGCGGGCCCAAATTATGGAGCGGCGTCATATCGAAATACCAACAGCAGAAAATCGCCTCCTCAAGCGGCCGGATTATCTATGACTATCAGAAAGAATACAAAGGGCCTTTCGGGGGCAACTCATCTTCAAGCTGCAGCGGAGGTGGTGTCGTCCAACTGCTGCGATAATACGTTAGATTTCTTTCATCCCCCTTCAAATTTTTGGTTCCTTTGGCGGAACTCCCGATGATGCCTCAATGCGGTTCGTACGCAGAGCGCTGGTAAAAAAATGCACTATCGCCATCAAATTACCGGGAGATTCGATTTGCGGTCAGCCAGCGCAACCTTCGCTTTCCTTATTAAACTGTTTTTCCTCTTCTGTTTACTGAAACCGGCCCCTCTGGCCGCATCACCGCCATCCGGAACCGATGATTCCGGCACTTGGCCCTATCGAAAAGTGGCAGAGGAGGGTATCACCACACCGACCGGTCTTTGGCATATTTATTACAAAGACGGGCTGCGTATCGAAAGTGCTCATCAATACTTTCGGATGAAGTTCAACTGGCTGATAATGGGCGATAGCGGTTATATCGGCACGGACAATGAATTGGAACTCTCTTTTCCGGAGCTTGAAGGCTGGCACACCGAGTTTCGGAAGCTCCAGCTGACCATGCTCGGTTGGATATCGGATTTCGTTGAGCTCAAACTGCAGATCGATTTTGCCAATGTGAAATCGATCAAGGATAACTGGATCGGTTTCAAGGTCCCTCTGCTGGGACGCATCCAAGCCGGTAATATGAAGGAGCCCGTGTCCCTGTCCGAACTGACGAGCGGCAAATTCATCACCTTTATGGAAAGGCCCCTTCCGACCCTGGCCTTTACACCCGGCCGCAATATCGGCATCATGGCCCAAAATGCGATTTTGGACTCCCGCATGACCTGGGCCGCCGGTGGTTTCTGGAACACGGGCTCCCAGAGCAATGTCGGTGAAACCAAAGATGCCATCAGTCAATCACACGGCTACAACTTCGCGGTGCGTATCACCGGCCTTCCTCTAAACGAGGACAAAGGTCGAAAGCTTCTGCACCTGGGCCTATCCTACTCGCATCAATTCAGGCGTAATGACGCCAGTGATGCCGAACTGGAATACAAACCGCGTCCAGAGACATACCTCACCGACGACAGGCTGGTCGACACCGGCACCTTCGATCCCGACAGCGTGGACCTCATCAATCCTGAATTGGCAATCGTGGCTGGACCGCTGTCTTTCCAGGGCGAATATTTTCTCAATATTGCCGACGCACCTTCTGCAGGCAGCCTCAGGTTCTGGGGGTTTTATATATTCGGCAGTTATTTCCTGACCGGTGAAAGCAGGACTTATCAAGATCATAGAGGGATTTTTTCCAAAGTGAACCCCATCCAGAACTTTAATTTCAGTCAAAGCAGGTGGGGGGCCTGGGAATTGGGTTTGCGGTACTCGTATGTGGATTTAAACGCCGGGGACATCTCAGGCGGCAAGGAAAGCAATTTGACCGCAGGCGTGAACTGGTATCTCGATTCCAAGACCCGCTTCATGTTCAATTATGTCCGGGCCAGGGTGAAAGATCGCTCTAATCCACCGCCGGTTGATGATGGTTACGCGAACATTCTGCAGGCCCGTTTCCAGATCGAGTTTTGAGAAATCCTTGATTTTGAATGGCGGATCGATTCGTTTCACCATTCGCGCCAACCTTGGCGAATATCCCATCACGGCCGTCAGCGTGTTTCCTTACGGTGAAAAGCCGGCGATGGATTCTGCCGGACCAGCATTGCCGAGAGAATCGTCAAGGACACACTCCGGTGCCGAATTACGCTTGACAAAACCATTTCGACCGACTAATCATACCATTTTTAATCCAAAAGTGTCCGTATCGGGTGGTTCGGTTGGAAAACCACAAAAAATAACAAAGGATGAAAGGAGATCAGTACAGATGTCGAAATTAATTCCACCGCATGGCGGAAAAGGGCTGACCAAGTGTTTGCTCGAGGGCGCTCAACTGGCAGAGGAACAGAAAAAAGCCGAAGGCCTCAAAAAGGTGTCGATTTCTCCGCGCGTCAAGGGCGACCTGATCATGATCGGAATCGGCGGTTTCAGCCCCCTGACCGGTTTTATGACCAAGGCGGACTGGCAGAGTGTCTGTGACAAATGCCTCCTGGCGGACGGTACCTTCTGGCCGGTGCCGGTGACGCTGGATGTCAGCAATGAAGACGCCGAGGGCATCAAGGAAGGCGAGGAAATTGCGCTCTTCGATCCGGAAGGCAACGAGATCATGGCCACCATGAAGGTCACTGAGAAGTTTGCGCTGAGCGCGGACGACAAGAAGTTCGAGTGCGAAAAAGTCTTCATGGGCGAAGGCACCCCGACGGCGGCTGAGTTCTGGAAGATTGCCGAAGAAGATCACCCCGGCGTCCAGATGGTCATGCAGCAAAAAGAGATCAATCTGGCCGGCCCGGTCAAGGTCCTCAGCGAAGGTGAGTATCCCAAGCGTTACGCCGGCGTCTATCACCGTCCGGAAGAATCCCGCAAGATTTTCGAGGAGCGCGGATGGAGTGAAGTCGCCGCCCTTCAGCTCAGAAACCCCATGCACCGCTCCCACGAGTACCTGTGCAAGATCGCGGTTGAGGTCTGTGACGGGGTTTACATCCATTCCCTGGTCGGAAACCTCAAACCCGGCGACATCCCGGCCTCGGTGCGGGTCAAATGCATCGACTCGCTGGTGAAAAACTACTTCGTGGATAAAAACGTCGTTCAGGGCGGCTATCCCCTGGATATGCGTTATGCCGGACCCCGCGAAGGTCTGTTGCATGCCGTGTTCCGCCAGAACTACGGCTGCTCGCGCATGATCATCGGCCGCGACCACGCCGGTGTGGGCGACTTCTACGGCATGTTCGAAGCCCAGACCATCTTCGACAAGATCCCGTCCCCCAGTGAACACGGCAAAGCCCTGCTGTGCAAACCACTCAAAATCGACTGGACCTTCTACTGCTACAAGTGTGACGGTATGGCATCTCTTAGAACCTGCCCACACAGCAAGGAAGACCGGGTGCTGCTCTCGGGAACCATGCTGCGCAAGATGCTCTCCGAAGGCGGGCAGTTGCCGGATCACTTCGGCCGCGACGAGGTCGTTGAAATCCTGCGTAAGTACTACGAGGGACTCACCGAAAAGGTCGAAATCAAGACCCACAAAGCCGCAACCGGCCAGTAATAATCAGTTCAAATAAAACAAAAAGGGGGGACTCCTGACGGAGTAACCCCCTTTTTGTTTTTCGCATGTTGTGTTGGGTATTTGGTGTTTGGTGTTGGAATATGTTGCCCGATGACGATAATCCGAACACTAAACACGCATATTAAATGCGCATGGCCTTGCGGCGGGCCGCCACGGTGCCTGAAAATGACGCACCGGAGTCCGGATGAGCGGTTGAGAACAGCGGCTGACTGTTTGAGCCGTTTACGGGGTCTTAGACCGGACCCAATACCAATGCCGTATGGAAGCCACAATCTTGGGAATAATTCCAAACCCTTATTTGAAGACAGGACTGGTCTGGGCTTAGACCCCGTTGGCGGCGAGTTTCAGCCGTCTTTCGAAACCGGTTATCCGGGCGGAGGGGCCTACCTTATTTTCGTACTAAAACCGAACCGGTAAAAAAAGAGGGGCCGGATGATTTCACCGTACCCCTTTTTTACACCCTCTGTGAATAGATTTGTTACCCGCTATTTCCGATACGTATACTCTGCGTAGGTCATGGCAACCGTCCGGTAGACCAGGTGGGCCAGCTTGGAAAAGGGGGTATAGGCGAACAAGCTGAAAATCAGCAGAAGGTGGATAAAATAGACCCCATAGGACACCCCGGCCCAACCGGCCAGTCGGGTGAGTTCGGAACCCATCCCTGTAACTCCCAGTAAAAACACGAGTCCCAACAGGTACCAATCCTTGTAGGCAC
>JBDNAO010000219.1:0-15755 GCA_039768375.1 Desulfobacterales bacterium
ACGCAGTCCATGCCGGCCTTTTTGACGTGCGCGGCATGCGAGAAAAAGACACAGGGGGGTTGTCTTGAATAGATCAGCCAGGGAACTTCCCGGCCTTTTTGGACGAACTCGGTGACGAAATATTCCTCGGCCTCGCTGTCGCCCTGCACCTCTTCATGGCAGTCGATACACTGTGCAATCTTCGGAACACCCGAATAGCTGCCGTCCTCGCGGAAGAAATGGCAACTCTCACAGCCCGCATCGACCAGCTCGTTGTGCAGTGCATGGTTGAAGGCGACCGGCTGTTCTTTCTGGGAATAGAGGAGTTGGGGAAAGACCACCCACCCCACGGCCAGGCTGGCGACGAAACCGATAATAAAAAACAGAATGATCGACGCGCTGGATCCATCCTGTTTTATGTCTCCACTTCTCGAAGTCGCCGTTTCCGCAACTTCGTCGGCTGTATTTTCCGATTCCGTCCTGTCAAGATCGTCTGCTGTACTCATGGGAACTCCGTCTATGATTGATTGGTAATGTCACGGCCTGACGGATGCTGAAACCAACCGTCTTGCTCCGCGTGACGCCGTCTGCGGGCGGCTGAACCGAAGCGGCAATAACCATAAGCGCTGCAGAGCGTCGTTTCGGCATGGCTGCCTGACGCATCCGGCAGTACCTTTGAGCGGGGGCAAAATTTTGGGTTGTGTACCTTGAGAGCCTGTCTTTGTCAAGGGAAAATCATTGCCCCATGGCCCCGTAACTGTGCAAGCCGGGAAGCAGATTGACGCCGAAATAAGTGAACAGCACGGCAGCAAATCCGATCACTGAAAGATAGGCGATGCGGCGACCGTGCCAGCCGCGCATCAGCTTGGCATGCAGGAGCGTCGCATAGATGAACCAAGTGATCAGTGACCAGGTCTCCTTTGGATCCCAACCCCAGTAACGACCCCAGGCGGAATTGGCCCAAACGGCTCCCGAAATGATACCGACCGAAAGAAAAAGGAATCCGAACATGATCATCTGGTGCGTCAGGTCATCAATCACTCCCGGTTTCGGAAAACGGTCGAGCAATGACCCTTTTTGGTCCGGTTCACGTTGTCGGATGAGGTACATGATGCTGAGCCCGAAAGCGACGGCAAAGGCGGCATAGCCGATAAAACAGGTGATCACATGAGCGATCAACCAGTTGCTTTTCAATGCCGGCAGCAGCGGCTGGATGCGGTCGCTAATATTGGGAGACAGGGAGGCGTAAGCCATCGCCATGAAGGCCAGCGGCATGGTGAAGGCGCCGATGACACGGTTCCCATAGCGGCGCTCGATGAAAAGATAGAGCAAGGCAATCGTCCAGGCAAAAAAGACCAGCGATTCATAGAGATTGGACAAGGGAGCGTGTCCAAATCCCATCTGGTAACTCTCCGCCCAGCGCATGACGATCCCCGCGGTGTTGCCGATCAGGCCCAAAAGCGCCACCCAGGTCGCCAGTACACCCGGGGTCTGACGCCTGAAAACGAGGGCCACGAGGTACAGAAATGCAGAAAAACCGTAAACAAAAGTGGTAATGGAAAGTGTCAGCGAGCTGTTCATTGGTCATCCTTTGTGGTTTTCTGGTCGGTTGTAACCGGTGTGTCCTCCGGGTCGCCCCCGGTTTCGAGCAATTCATCGACGATGGTTTCGACCTTTCTGCGCATGCCGAGCTTGTTCTTGTTGGCGTTGCCCGACACCGTCACAAGGCTCTGCCGGCCGCTGCGGACCACCTCGATGCACAGTCTCTGGTGAGACATGAAAAATGTGATGATACAACCGATGATCATCAACACAAAGCCCGTGTAGACAACCCAGACACCGGGGTCCCTTGTGACCTGCAGTCCGGTATAGAATCGTTTGGTCTGTTGGCCCGGCAAGGAGCCCATATCATCGATCGAAATCAGGACCGCATCATTGCGTTGGGGATTGATCATGGGACCCATGCGATCGAAACCTGGAAATTTCAATGGCAGGACCACCTCCACCGCCACACCTTTTTTCTGAGCCAGCGTACCGATTATGGCCGGGCCCAGTTCCTTGCCTCGGAAGTCATAGCTATCCTTGAATTCTTTGATTTCGAATTCGCCGAGGTCTTCCGGTATGGTGATTTTATCCCCGATACGCATCTTCTTATTATAGACCATGCCGGTTTCTTTGCTGGTGAAACTCAAAGCGATCTCTTCGGGCACAGCGATTGTCGAGCGTTCTGGAGGCAATTCACCGTAGCTGGATTGAAAAAAATTGATCCCTTTGTAGCGCAGCGGATGATTGACCAAGATATCTTTTTGTAAAACCGTCTGCCCGTTTTCGACAATCGCCAGGCGGCTGCGATATTCCTTGGGCATGCCGGAGGGGTAGAAACTGACATCGAAATCCTCGCAGCGGATGTCGAAATCCAATTGAATCGGCTTGTCCGAGTTCCTGAGGAGAACCGTGTGGGTCATTTCCCCCTCGGCGATATTGACGAATCCCTCGAAACCGAACAGAGAACCGAGCAACCCGCCGATCAGCAAAATAATCACGCTGGCATGGACGACGTAAACACCGAGTCGGGTCCAGCGCCATTTTTCGGCAAAAAAGACAAATCCGTCCGCAGTCGTATCGCTGCGGTGATAATTGAACTTTTTGGTCACGAAGCCCTCGATGACAGGGCTCAGTTCTTGTGCCGCGCGAGGGTCCTTGCGGCTGATTTTGTGTTTGTCGCCGCGGTATCGGGCCAGATTAAACTGCGGATGCTTGACGAAGACGATTTTCAAGGTAGCGGAAAGGCGATTCAACGAGCAGACAATGATATTGACCGTCAGCAGAACCAAGAGCAGCTGAAACCACCAAGAATGGTACATGTCGAAAATATCGAGGATCTCGAACAGGCGGTAATAGAACTCACCGAACGCCCGGCGGTAATTCTCTGGGCTTTCATTTTGCGGGATGAGCGTACCGATTATCGAGGTGGCCGCCAGGGTCATCAAAAGGGTGACGGTAAGTTTTACGGAAGCAAAAAAACGCCAGAGTCCACTGGGTTTCGGAGAATCGCCTGGAATCTCCTTGGTGTCCATTATATGTCCTTTCCAGAGGTGATTTTTTTAATCGCAAGTTTTTTTTCATACAAAATTACAGCGGCCATTGCAACGGGAAAGAAGAACCAGGCTCTCTATGCCATAAACGGGTATCGAGTCGGAAACGCGGCGGGATAAAAGGCTCTTCGGCAAAAGGTCAGATAGTGGGAACGCAGCTTACGGGCAGCCTGTTTTCGAAATCAAAAAGTCTCCAATTGCCGACTCCAAGAGTGGCGGCAAATGAAGACTTTTGATATCGGATTCGCTTAAACTGAATCGTGGATCGCTTCGCCGTTCAACGCACGAATCGATCCACGCCCAATTTAGTGGGGAGAGAAACGCCAATCTCTGCGTTCAGAAGCGTTTTTAATGCGGCATGATTTTTCAAGCTTTTGTGTAGATCCCCCGGGACATGGATTTGATCGACCCTTTTTTGGTCAATTTGTAGAGGGCATTGCTGAGCTGTCGGGGGTTCAGATCTGTTTTTTCTTTCAACTGAGCGATGGAAATTCCTTTTCTGCTCTTTTTGATGACATCAAAAACCGAATTGAGAACCGTTGCGCCCTTATCTACTTTTACCTTTTTTACCCTCTTGACCGGGGCTGCTTTTTTAGCCTTGGGTTTCGCCTTGGTAATCTTGGGAGCGGTTTTTTTCGCCGCAAGACCCTTGTCGACTTGTTTCGAAAGCTTTTCTACCTGCTTTGAAAGGGCGGTGAGGTGTTTGGCGATACTCTTCAACTGATTACTTGCTTGTGTCATTTCGTCATTCCTCCCTGTTCATGTAAGATTTTTGGCAGAATTTCTGTTTTGCTTCACTGTAGTATATATCGACCTGTTTAAATGTCAACAAATAAAAATGAATTTTCGACAATTAATTCAGCGCAATAAAGACACGGTAACAGTATTTGGCGCTCTTTCCGAAGGAGTCGAGTCGGTGAGGAAAGCTTTCTGGATGTGCATCTGTTAATCACATCACCGTCCTGCTGTACAACACCTCAGATTCGTGCTATTGGGTACATAGAACAATAGGGTCCCGTGCTATCCCATTCCTGCTGTATTCCGTGCGGACATCACAGCATCTTCAGTCGTTGACAATGCCTGCAAATATAGGCTTTAAGGGAAGTTAAAAAAACAGATGAGTCCGAAACCAAAACACATCGATTACAAGAAAGAGCTCAATTCCGCCCAGCTTGAGGCGGTGATGTTCGACGATGGACCGCTCTTGGTTATAGCCGGTGCCGGCAGCGGCAAGACCAGGACATTGACTTACCGTGTGGCACGCCTGGTTGAAGCCGGTGTGCCGCCAGCGGCCATTCTTCTTCTGACCTTCACCCGCAAGGCATCGGCAGAAATGCTCACCCGCGCCTGCCGATTGCTCGACGAGCGGTGTGGAAAAGTCTCCGGTGGCACTTTTCACTCTTTTGCCAACTCAATCCTGAGACGATACGCTGCTGTGTGCGGCTTCGGCTCCGGATTCTCCATAATGGACCGGGCGGATGCGGAAAGCCTGATCGGAATGGTCAAGAAAGAACTCGGTCTTTCCGCCAAGAAGCGCGCGTTTCCACGAAATCAGACACTCGCTAATATCTTCAGCCGGGCGGTCAACAAGGGCTTGAGTGTTGATGAGGTCGTCTTCAACGACTACCCTCACTTCGCCTCCGCGGCGGACGACCTGACGACGCTTTTCAGCCTGTACTCAGAGCGTAAACTGCAGCTCAACTTCGTCGACTACGACGATCTTTTAGTCTATCTGTACCGTTTGCTGCGAGACCGGTCCGATATCCGTCAAAACCTTTCTGCGACCTATCGCTACATCATGGTCGACGAGTATCAGGACACCAATCATCTGCAGGCCGAAATTCTCTACCACCTGGCCGACCGGAACCATAATGTGATGGCGGTCGGAGATGATTCTCAGAGTATTTATGCCTTCCGGGGTGCCAATTTCAAGAATATCATCGACTTTCCCCGAATATTTCCGGGTGCCACGATCATCGGCCTTGAAGAAAACTATCGCAGTGTCCAACCGATCTTATCATTGACCAATGCCGTCATCGATCGTGCGACTGAAAAATATGAAAAAAAATTGTTCACCCGCCGCAAAGGCGGCACTCGGCCGTGCCTGGTGGACACGGTCAGCGAAAACAACCAGTCGCGGTATGTCGTCGACAAGATCCAGGAGATCGCTGTCACGGGCGTGCCCTTGAACCAGATCGCCGTTCTTTTCCGCGCCAGTTTTCACTCTTTCGACTTGGAGATCGAATTGGCGCGCGAGCAGATGCCGTACGTCAAGGTCGGCGGGTTTAAATTTATGGAATCGGCCCATATCAAAGACCTGTTGGCCCACATGCGCGTTGTGCTGAATCCTTACGACAGAATCAGCTGGTACCGACTGCTGCTGTTACTGGAAAAAATCGGTCCGAAATCCGCCCACGACATTTATGAAGCGGTGTCCGCTGAACGCGCCGGAACCGTTGGAATCTTGACCGCCGTCAGCGGGAGAAAGATACCGGCGGGACTCGAACGGCTGGCAGAACTATACGCCGCTATCGACGCTCGACCGCTGAGTGTAGCCGAGATGGGAGAGACGTTCCTGGCTTACTACCTTCCGATATTAAAGCGCAAATACGACGACCATCCAAAACGGCAGAAGGATTTGGAGCAACTGTTGACCATTATGCTCCGCTATGATGAGCTTGAAGATTTTCTGAGCGACATGGCTCTGGAACCGCCTTCCGCCAGCGTCGAAGGGTATCTGGCGACTGACGGAAGCAACGACGACCGGCTGGTTCTCTCGACGATTCACTCCGCTAAAGGCCTCGAGTGGCACTCGGTCTTCATCATCTGGGCTGTTGACGGCCGCTTCCCATCGGTTCGTGCGCTCGACAATACGGCGGAACTCGAAGAAGAACTGAGGTTGATGTATGTCGCAGCCACACGGGCCAGAGACAACCTCTTCATTACCTACCCGAGCCAGGTTTTCGACCGCAGCGCCGGACTCTATTTCGGCCGTCCGTCGCGTTTCGTCGATAGACTGCCGCAGGATGTCATCGAGTCCTCTTCGGTTTCTCCTTGGTAACCCCGGTCCGGCTATTCGGAAAAATATTCGACGGTGTAAACTTTGACAGTAAGGTCGCCGGTTTTCCAAGAATTCTTTTCCAATCCGGCTTTCAGGCAGAGGTGCTCCAAAAAGGATTTTGTGTCGGGAAGCTGTTCCCAGACTTGCGGTAAGAATGTCGCTGAATGCCACGCTTTAGAAATGATGACGCCATGGATCCCCGGCTGAAGTTTTTTGAGCAGATCGTCGGCATCGTCGTATTGTACCACAATCGGCACAGAGAGCACGCTGATCTCGATATCGACTGCCGGCAGCTCGCCTGCTTCCAGCGGTGGGAAGCGGGGGTCTCTGAACGCACTGTTGCGCGCATTATCCTCCACTCCGGCCAGAAGCGAACGCGCCGCTTCGATCGTACCGATGCAACCGCGCAACGCTTTGTTTTTGTGAAGGGTCACAAAACAGCCGCATTTCTCCTGTAAAGCAGCCGAAGGTTTGGCCGGTCGTATCACTTCATCACCGCCGATCAGTTCGGCGGTGATGGCGCTTCGGGCCAACTTCAGCAGACAATTGCGATCGTCATCCGACAAGGTCTGGATTTTCATGATGTCAGCATGGATTGATAAGCGCAAAAAAAGCGCGGGATCAACGGAGAAAGGCCCACCAGATGTAAATACCCAACACCAGCAAGGCAAAAAACGCCGAGAGGTATGCCGTCCAGTTCACCGTTCGCTTGGCCATGCCGTGGGAATCGACTTCCCCGAGCCTCGATTTGCACGAAGGGCATTGGGTCACCCGCAGCGACACATAGGTGTAGCATTCCGGACACCTTTTGGTCGCGTAATTGAGACTCTTGTCTTTCGTTTCGGATGTCATCTCCAAGTAAACTCCTTCGAAACCGTGTGCGTGATTCAAAATCGGCAGCATTTTTATCATTTTACACGATTTCGACAGAGTTAAAAACAGATTTTTTTCAGCCGTCGCCCTCAATGTCGTCGATTGCATCCCGACGGTGCGACAAAAGAACAGAGAAAGAACCCATTGTGGGTGGACACTAGTTGAGGTAGCTATTATCGATTGTGATCTCACCGCCGCTCCGCAGCTCGGCCAACCAGTCCGTGACGGCACGGTATTGCTTTTGCTCGCGCAATTTCTCCTTCACGTCCGCTTTTTCCTTTTCGAAATCTTCGGCCGAAGGTTCTTTGCGACCGCCGAATTCCACGACGTAATACTCGTTGTTGCCCTCGAACACCTTTTGCGGCCATCGGTTTTGAGACGACAGGAGAAAAGCCGCATCCGAGAGCTCCGGGTTGTTTCCGACTTTAGGCACCGGCGTCTTGCGGGTAAAAAATCCGGTGGTGTCCACCGGCAACCCGGTTCGGGCGCTCTCGTCATCGAACGATTTACCGGCTTGCAGCGCGGCCAGAAACGCTTCGGCTTCCGCCCGCGCCTTTTCATTCTGTTTCTCCTTGATCAGGTCCGCCCGCACCCGCGGGGCCACGTTTTGCAGTTCGGGAATTTGCGAGTCCTTCCTGTCGGTCACCTGCAGGATGACGTATCCGTCGCTCAGCTCCTGTATCGAGCTGATATCATTAACGGAGAGGGCGAAAGCGGAGGCCGCAAATTTCGCACCATCCTTGATTCCATTGACCGGACCTTTTTGGGTAAAAAAGCCGGTTTCCGCGATGGCCAAATGTTGGTCCGCGGCATTTCGAACCAGATCGTCTCCTTCAAAAGAATTGTCATAGATCGACTCTGCCGTTTCATAGGCCAGCGTCTTGGCGCGTTCGTCGGTCAGTTTGCGCCGGATATCGTCACGGGCGGCCTCGAAAGAAGTGGTGGTCGCCTCGTTGACCTTTTCGACCTTGATGATATGCCACCCGAAACGGGTCTGCACCGGTTCACTGACATCTCCGGCTTTCATCGCGAAGGCTTGATCTGCAAAGGGTTTGACCATGGCGTCCTTGCGGAAAGCCCCGAGATAGCCACCGTTCGGGGCAGTGGGGCCCTCCGAGTATTTTTTGGCCAACTCTGCAAAGTCTCCGCCTTCCCGAGCCAGTTTGAGGACTTCCAGTGCTTTCTGGCGGGCCTCCTCCACACTTTTCTCCCCGGCCTGCGGGTCGACTTTTATCAGGATGTGTCTCGCTTCCACTGTCTTGGGGGTGTAAAACTCATCTTTATTGTTGTCGTAATAGGTCCGCAGTTCCTCTTCGGTAAGTGACACCCGATCCGTGTAAGTCTTCGGATCGATAAGGGCATACCGTGCTGTGAGTTCCACATCGGTTTTATAGTTTTCCTTGTGGGCCTCAAAAAAGGATTTGATCTCATCTTCGGTCGGGTTGATGTCCTGGTAGTGGCTTGCTGGAAATTTCACGAAACGGAGATCGACCGAGGCATTGTTCCACTTGTACCAGTCCAGCGTTTCGGCATCGGAAACCTTCACGTTCGTCGTCACGAATTTGTTCAGTTTGTCAACCAGCATGGCGCGCTTCTGATCGGCCTCGAACGCATCCTGAGTCAAACGAAGTCGGTTTAAAACATATTCGTAGCGTTTTGGATCGAAGACCCCGGCGGTTTGAAAGGCCTCGATGTTGGCGATCGATTCGGCCAGTTCCTGGTCACTGACGCTGATGCCCAGATTTGCGGCCTCAGCCAGCATCAACTTCTGGTCAATCAACTGGTTCAGGGCCTGCTCTTTCAGCCGCAGGCCCTTGATCGTTTCTTCGTTCAACGACCCGCCAAAATTGCGGCGAACCTGTTCGACCAAATTATTGTATTGGCGGTTGAACTCCTCGAACCGGACCGGATCGCCATTTACAGTCGCTATTTTAACATCCCGGCGGTCTTGATAGATATCGTAGCCAAAGGGGATGAACGCGAGAATCACCGCTCCTAGTATGAACTTGACGATCCAGCTTCCGGCGTTTTTTCGCATTAGACTGAGCATGTTGATCCTTTCTTAAAAACAGGGAATATGACGGCTCTGCGACCCCGACCGACTGCACCCGTTGTCTGGACGATGCCGCGGTCTCGACATTAAGGAGGCCGGCTGAAATGATGACGTCGCCACTGGAGGTTTGTCGGAGAACACGCGGATGGAAATAGTCACGGGTTAGCCGGGATCATACGATAACCCCTCGCGGGGGTCCTTTACGATCGAGTTTTGTTCCCACCGAGCCCGAACAAAAGGAACACAAATATTCGTATTTATCGCCTTCGGGCAAGACCAGCAACAGCCGTTTTCGAACCGGAACGGCGCGGCGGCAGTTCGCACAGTAAAGCTCGGTGGCGTCGAACTGTTTATAGGCAGCGGTAGGGCTATTTGTAGGGGCTCTGCCACCGGCAAGGGTGACAGTGGGCTTCGGCTTCATCGATCTGGCTATTCGGGTCGCGGGTTAAAAGCGTTAAATGCCTTTCTTTTTTGTCCAAGTTATGCGACGGTTTACCTATAATTTTAAGAAAAGAATAATATTTTCAATCCTCCCATTTGTCAACAGGTCAAAGGCACCGGTACGGCGTAATGGGGATGATAAATTGGACCGCCTTCGATCCGAACCGGCGTTTGCGGTACTGCGGCGCAACAGTCGCGTGGAGCGAAAATACCATTGCAACAGCGGACAAATAAGTGTTGACACACATTTGGGGACTTGTTAACGTACCCCCTGTTTTTGGGGCTGTAGCTCAGCTGGGAGAGCGCATGACTGGCAGTCATGAGGTCAGGGGTTCGATCCCCCTCAGCTCCACCAGAAAATCAATCGGCACGGCTGACCCCCTTTGGTTGGCCGTTTTTTTATGCAAAGCTCTCTACTTATGAAAACCACGAAATCGGCTTCAACCTCGCTCATGTCGACCGCCGGGCCCCCCGCCTGCCGCCGATGCCGCCGTTTCGCACTGTGGTGTCTTATCGGCTTGCTTTTGTTCGCGCCCAGCGGCAACGAAGGCCTGACGGCCGAGCGGCCCGGTGAGGTTTCGACCTCCGGCGTTTCAGCGACCGAGCCACTGGCATTCCCGGTGGTGCACATCTACTTTGCCGATCGAAACGGCCGTTACCTGCAGGCCGAGGAACGGATCTTCGCTAAATCTGAAGGAGAAATCGACCGGGGCAGAGCGATCATGGAAGCCTTGATTAAAGGCCCAAAGCCCGGCCTGATGCGAACCATACCCGCCGGCACCCAGCTGCGCGCTTTTTATCTGGCACCCGGAAACCGGGCCTACGTCGATCTTTCCGAAAGTATCACCGAGCAATATCCGGGAGGGTGCAAATCTGAAATATTGACCCTATATTCAATCGTTAATTCACTGATATTGAACATGCCGGAAGTTTCAACGGTGAAGATCCTCGTCGGCGGCAGGGACGTGCCGACTCTGGCAGGTCACATCGATATCCGGTATCCCTTCAAAGCCGACATGTCGTTGATAAGATGAGTGACAAAAGCAAAATAAACCAGATCCGCAACATCGGTATCATCGCCCATATCGACGCCGGTAAAACGACGGTAACCGAACGGATCCTTTATTACACTGGCCGATCACATAAACTCGGTGAGGTTCACGACGGTGAGGCCGTCATGGACTGGATGCCCGACGAACAGGAGCGCGGCATCACCATAACCTCGGCCGTCACGACCTGTCATTGGAAAGAGGCCGAAATCCAGATTATCGATACGCCCGGACACGTCGATTTTACGATCGAGGTCGAACGCTCGCTGCGGGTGCTCGACGGTGCCGTCGGCGTATTTTGTGCAGTCGGTGGTGTGGAGCCGCAGTCCGAAACCGTCTGGCGCCAGGCAGATAAGTACAAGGTGCCCAAGATGGCCTTCGTCAACAAGCTCGACCGGGTAGGAGCCAATTTCTTCGGCACCGTCGAGATGATGAAAGAAAAGCTCCATGCCAATCCGCTGGTCCTCCAGCTGCCGGTGGGGACCGAGGATGATTTCAACGGCGTTATCGACCTGATCGGGATGCGGACTATCGTCTGGGACGACGAAACCCTGGGGGCGAGTTACCAAATAGAAGACATCCCCGAGTCGATGATCGACAAAGCCCGGCAATACCGGGACCACCTCGTCGAAACCGTGGCCGAACAGGACGACGACATCATGGAGGCCTATCTCTCCGATGCGGCTATTGCACCGGAAGTCCTCCAGGCAGCCATTCGCCGGTCGACGTGCGGCTTGAAGCTGGTACCGGTGCTGTGCGGCTCCGCTCTTCGGAACAAGGGCATCCAACTCCTGTTGGATGCCATCGTTCGGTTCCTGCCGAGCCCGATTGAAGTCCCACCGATCAACGGCATAAACCCTGAAACAGGCGACACCGTCACGTGCAAGAGCAGTGATACGGCCCCTCTGGCCGCGCTGATCTTCAAAGTTTCGATGATGGAAGGTCGCAAGCTATCCTTCGTTCGCGTTTACAGCGGAAGGTTGAAGGCCGGTGATGACATCTATAACCCGTCCCTGAAAAAAACGGAGAAACTCTCCCGCATATTGCGGATGCACGCCGCCAAGCGCGACCGCATCGATATGGCCGGGGCCGGCAGTATCGTCGGCGTCGTGGGACTCAAGGTATCTTCCACCGGCGAAACGCTTTGCTCGGCCAAACACCCGGTTTTACTGGAACGCATCGAGTTTTACGAGCCGGTCATCTCGATCGCCATCGAACCGAAGACCCACGCCGACCAGGAGAAGATTTCACAGGTCCTGGAGAAATTCCTGGCCGAGGACCCGACCCTGCGCGTTCGCCAGGACGAAGATACCGGGCAGACGATATTGTCAGGCATGGGTGAACTTCATCTCGAAATTATTATCAGCCGCATGCAGCGCGAGTTCAACACTCAGGTCAACGTCGGCAAACCGCAGGTGGTGCATCGGGAGACCATCGAGGCAGAAGCGGAAGGAAACGCCGTTTTTGACAAGGAAATCGCCGGTCAACGTCAGTTCGGCGAAGTAACTCTGCGCCTGAAACCGCTGCCGAGGGGCTCGGGAGTGCGCTTTGCTTCGCGGGTCAGCGCCGAAACCATACCGGAGATCTTCATTCCAGGCATCGAGAAAGGAGTGCTGGAATCGCTTGAAAGTGGAACGCTGATGGGATATCCGGTCGTCGATGTCGACGCCATGCTTGTCGGCGGCTCCTTTCGCGAGTCGAACGGAACCGAACTGGCCTACAAGGTCAGCGCATCCATGGCCTGTAAAAACGCCCTGAACAACGCCAAGCCCTATCTTCTCGATCCGATCATGAAAGTAGAGGTCTTCGTTCCGGAAGCGTTCATGGGAGAGGTGATCGGAGACCTGAATGCCCGTGATGGAAAAATCGAGGCCATCGAAGCACAGGCAGGTATCCAGGTCATCAAGGCGGTCGTGCCGCTGGCACAGATGTTCGGCTATTCCACGGTGCTGCGCTCGGCGACCCAAGGCCGCGGAACGTTCACCATGCAGTTCTCTCACTTCGATCGTCCCTGATCGTAAGGCTCGCGGCAGGAAATAATGATGCAAGATTGCGCCTTACTTTGGTTTGTCTGCAAGACACACCAGACGGCGCATATCAGAGATGGGTGCCGGTGGATGTGACGCGGTAGACAGGCCAACAGAGAAGCAAGATGAGCCATTATCTCTTGCCGATGCCCCTGTTGTCAGCATTTCACCGGGCCGTGTTGGTCGGCGCTTATGATTCTTTCAATGCCTTGAGAATCTTCTTTATCTCTTTGAGGCGTCCCTCGATTTCGCGACGCTGATCGGGATCCTGCGTTTTTTCCAGGGCCTGTTTGAAATGAATCCGGGCGTTGGTATAGTCGTGCTTCAGGTAATAATATCGCCCCAGGTTCAAGTAGGCCTCGGCCAGTTTCCCTTCCTGTCCGTAAGCTTTGCCGAGAAAATAATAGACCTGTTTGGCAACGATTTCCTGTTTTAGCAGGCGTTCAAACGCCGCCTGGGCCTCTTCCGGCTGGTCGAGCTCCAGACGGGTGCGCCCCAGGAAAAACAGTGCTTCCGGTTCCTGGGGATTGAGGCTGAGCGCACTCGCAATAGTCGTAAGCGCCTCTTGGTAGCGCCTGTCCAGAAAATAAACCCGTCCCAGCCCGGCTAGGAATATCGGGTTGAAGGCTTCGGTCTCGAGCGCTTTCTTGAGTGCGGTAACCGCTTGCTCGTTTTTACCGGCCCTGGCGAGCGCCAGCCCGTATCCGTAGTAGGTTATCGCGTCTGCAGTTTCGCTTCTCAGTGCCGCTTCGAATGTGCTCAGGGCGACTTTTTCGTCGCCATAAAGGGCAATGAGTCGCGCATGAACCAGTTGAAATGCCTTTGTGTTAACCGGCCGGCTAGCCTGGGGCTCTTTTTTTTTGCTGGCAAGATAGGTATCGATGTAAGCCATTCGATCTTCCAGGGCCGGGTGGGTCATCAGGTAGGTCGGAACCTGATCGGACCCGTACCACTGCTTTTCACGAATTTTGTTCAGAACGGAGACTAATCCCTCCCCCGTGTACCCCGCTTCGGTCAAATATACCATGCCGACCTGGTCGGCCTGAATTTCGTTCTCCCGGCTGTACGCCAGTGACGCGGATTGACCGGCAGCCATCGATCCCATTGTCAGGGCACCGGCCGCCTCACCGCCGCCCGCAGCTCCAAGCAATATCCCGGCAGCGATCCCGGCTAAGGTGGCGATGTTGATCAGCTTGGAGCGCTCAATTTTCTGGGAGATATGTCGGCAGGTGACGTGCGAAATTTCATGCGCCAGAATTCCCGCCAGCTCATCTTCATTGTCCATTGCCGCTATCAGTCCGGAGTAGATAAAAACATGTCCGGCAGGAGTGGCGAACGCGTTGTAAACTTCCTGGTTGACCACATAGAAATGGTAGGGAAAAGGCTGTGGCGGTAATTTGGCCAGGATTCTTTTCCCCACCGAATTGACATAATCGACGATTATCGGGTCATCGATGATTTCCAACTGTAGCGTGACATACCTGAGAAATTCACGGGCCAGATCTTCCTCTTCCTTAATGGTGATGCCAGTTGCGGCTGGGGGGCCGATTAAGCCCGATAGGAAGGCAAACGCTATCAGTCCGGCAATATTTTTTTTAAATGCGTGCATAAGACCTCATCTCAATTACTGAGGATGAACCCGCTCTCGGATTGCAACGAGTTTTTTGGGGCGATCATGACACATTTTTAAAACCTTTTCAAACTGCTTGCAGTATGTTAGGTTCTCGGCCATGGCGCATATTCTCTGCATAGCCAACCAAAAAGGCGGGGTCGGCAAAACGACGACGGCGGTCAATCTCTCGGCCGCCCTGGCAGTGTCGGAAAAAGAGGTCCTGCTGGTGGATTGCGACCCGCAGGGCAATGCCACCTCGGGCGTCGGCCTGGATAAGAATCGCATCACGAAAACCCTCTACCATGGCCTGCTCGGGAGCGCTACTGCGCATGAGCTTATTTTAAATAGTGACATCGACACCTTGAAGATCATTCCGGCCAACGTGGAACTGATCGGGTTCGAAGTGGAGATGATGTCCAATCCTGATCGGGAAACGGCCCTTAAGGACCTGGTCTCCGCAGTCGCCACTGATTTCGACTATGTCATTCTGGACTGCCCGCCCTCCCTCAGTTTGTTGACGGTCAATGCACTGACCGCGGCGGATACCCTGCTGATACCGCTTCAGTGTGAATTCTATGCTCTGGAAGGCCTGGGCCAGCTTCTGCAGACCGTCAAACGGATCAAACAGCACTTGAACCCGCACCTGATTATAGCGGGCATCCTATTGACCATGTTCGACCGTCGGACGAACCTCTCTTATCAGGTGGCCGAAGATGCCGAAAAATATTTTAAAAATCTGGTCTATAAAACCACCATACCGCGCAACATCCGATTGAGTGAGGCCCCCAGCTTCGGCCAACCGATTTTACTCTACGATGCCACCTCGACCGGAGCGCGCGGCTATTTCGACCTGGCCCGGGAGATCATGGCCGCCCATGTCACCGATTCGGCCCGCCTTTAAACCCATCAGGAATGACGACCAAAAATGCCCAGAGAAAACACAACCAGACACAACGCCGACCCAAAAAAACGCAAGAAACTGGCCCTCGGTCGCGGCCTGGATGCGCTGATTCCCGATTTCGAACCGGAGGAGGACACCTCGCGTGAATATTTTCTGTGCGACGTCGATCTGATCCGGCCGAACCGCTACCAGCCGCGTCAGCATTTTCCCGACGATGACCTCGAGGAACTCGGCAACTCGATCAAGGCGCAGGGCATCATTCAGCCTCTGCTGGTGCGCCGGATAGACCACGGTTACGAACTCGTGGCCGGAGAGCGGCGCCTGCGGGCCGCCCGAAAAATCGGTTTGACAAAGGTTCCGGTTGTTTACAGGGATGTCTCCGACACCGAACTGCTGGAAATGTCGATCGTCGAAAACATTCAACGCGAAGGCTTCAATCCAATCGAGGAGTCCGAAGCCTACCACCGCTTGATAACGGAATTCAAACTGACCCAGGACCAGGCCGCCGAACGGGTCGGCACAAGTCGCTCCGCGGTGGCCAATTTTCTACGTCTCCGAAATCTGCCACAACAAATCAAAGACAGCATCGTCGACGGCTCTCTGAGTATGGGTCATGCCCGAGCCCTGCTGGGTGTCGACAAGAAAGCCGCTCAGATCGATATCT
>JBDNAO010000030.1:0-4427 GCA_039768375.1 Desulfobacterales bacterium
GTGGCCACCTTGGGTTGGCTTATGCGGCAACGATTAGCTTTTTGGTCCGATCTTCAACGGCGCGGATGATTTCTTGAATCGAATCCACTTCCGGCTCGTCAAAATAGACCTCACCGCATTGTTGGCAAACCCAGGCCGGTACAGCGTCCAGCGTCAGGTGATACTCCTGGCGGTCGATATGAAACGGTGCCGTGGCCTTTTTCATTTGTCCTCGACAGTGCATGCACTTCATGTTTTTTTCCTTTTTCGATATCCGCTTTCCCATTCCTGATCGCTGGGAAGATAAGCGGTAATGATGGCTAAATAATCATCCTTTGGCGCACATACAACGTGCACGGCGCGTTTATCCGTAAAACCCAACATAAGGAAACTATGCCCCCTGGTATCGTCGGGATAATCTTCGATGATCTCGCCGGCTTCAAGGACCGCTCGGATATCGGAAGTGGTGATCATCCTGTCCGGCTTGGACATCTGCCTGATGGCATGCGGAAGGAAAAGTATTCTTCGGGTTGCGCTTTGACGGACTCGTGATAAAATATCTGTCGATTCGATCATATGCCTACTCAATTGACTGCGGTCAGTTTTCGGATCTCGGAAGCCAGGCGTTGACAATCAGCGGATAGTCAAATGAATCAGCAATCGCGGCAAGGTTCAAGTCGCCGGAACGCTGCGTCCGTGCCTCGATCATCTTTCTGGCCACATCACGGGCGATCTCCAGGGCCTCGGTCGCCGTTCGTCCCTGGGCTACCAGTCCTTGCACATCAGCCGAAGTTGATAGATACACTCCTTCGGGAAGCTTCTCTATATGGATGTTGATGATTTTTTCCATGTCGTTTCCTACTGACTGAAGACTCTTTTCATCTGGTTTTTCTGAGTGTATGGTAAGTTTAACCCAGATCTAACGATAACTAAAACATAAAATCGGACAACGATTTTATTCGAACCCCGGTTTCAGCATCCGGGTGATGTCTTCCGGGAAGGCCATGCAGAGCGTTTCGTTGAACAGGTTGCGCAGGGCCCCGATGTCCGGTGTTCCCAGGGACTGGTTGAAGAAAGTCCGCGGGGAAAAGAGCAGGTGGAAGCGGGAGAAGCTGTCGGACAAGCGTCCGGTGAAAAAGTTCATATTGAAGCTGAAAATCCCCATCTTGTCGTAGGCTTCCATCAGACGGCTCAGCCCGACGGCGATGTCGGCAAGGTCCTGATCGGTCAGCCCCAGCGTGCCGTTCACCCCGTCGACCACGGCCAGAACGTCGCCGGCGACCCCGAGCGGTGCGTAGCTGAGCAGCCAATCGGTGCGGCCGATGCGGCCCAGGTACCGTTCTCCCGCCTCCTGTTCATGGGCTACGAGATCGTCCCAGTAGTTGGATTGGTTGCGCTCCAGGTAGGTCTTTGCCGCCGCCAGTTCTTCGCGCATCAGGTTGGGGGCCGACGAGGTGGTGAAGACCTGCAGATGAGCGTGGATCAGGGAGCTGCCCGATGGCGGCATGTAGTTCCAGTTGATCAGGTGGTAGACCGATTCGGGGTGGCCCAACGCCTCTATCCGCCGGAAAAAGGCCATTGCCAGCTGAAACGCTTTGGTGATCCGCTGGGGCTCGATTTCCGTCATCGGGAAATAGTGCTGGGATCCCATTGTGGCCACGGCTCCCAGACTGTCATAGGGGGCGATGTTAGGGAACAGCACCATGTCCTCGGCGGTCATGCGCCCCTCGGCGATAATTTCGGGCGGAAAACAGGGCGTCACCTGCATGACCCGCTCGGCGCAGAAGGGGCAGGTCTTTTCGGTGCCGGCGACAATTTTCTCAAAGTCGGGCTTTTCCCACTGCAATTTCATGAAGTGGCAGATTCGCGCGGTTCTTCCGGTCAGGGGGTCTTGCCGGATTTCGCTCGGAATCGATCTGCGGGCCATCTCTTTTGCCGGGTTGAGCACAACCGTTTCTTTCTTTTGGGCCTTGAATTCCATAACACCTCCCCGAGTTTGAAGATTTAACACGAAAATAGAATGTAATACGATAAAAAGGTGGGCGCCTCCGCCCGGATAAGCGATTGCGAAAGGCGGCTGAAACTCGCCGCCAACATGTTCTAAGCCCGGACCAGGCCCGTCTTAAAATAAGGGTGTCGGGTTTTGTCCCCAATGGTGTTTCTTTCATGTGGTATCGGCATAGGGTCCGTTCTAAGATCCCGGCGACTCAGACAGTCCGCCGCTGTTCTCAACCGCTCATCCGTGTTCCGGCGCATCATTTTCATGCACCGTGGTGGTGCGAAGGGCCATGTGCATTCAGGACGAATTTTTGTTCGGTGATCGGCTGTCCCCACTGGCGCACCGCATGCGCCTGGACGAGGCGAAATCCGATCTCTTCGTACAGCCTGCGGGCGTGGGTCAGCCCTTCGAAGGTCCACAGAAAAATGGAACGATACTCCTTGCGCCAGGAGAAGGCAACCGCTTGTTGTAACAGGGCCCGGCCGATGCCGCTGCCTTGATGGGCCGGTACGACGATGAACCAGCGCAGCCGCGCCCCCTCTGTTTCGGCGTGCTTACCGTCAATGGCGATGGATCCGGTAAACCGCCCGTCCGAAACGGCCACCCACAGTCCGTCGCGGTCTGCCTGAAATTCGCTCACGAACTCGGAGAGTTCACGGGCCACCTGGGTCTCGAAACTCGCATCGAACCCCCAGTGCTCATGGTAATAGACCGCATGGGCTTCCGTAATTCTTCCGATGGTGCCCGGTGCGTAGCCCTGAAAATCGAGCCGACCGGTTGACGGCGGTGACATAAGATCAAATCATCCCTTTGCGGACGGATTCGGGTCAATAGAAAATTTCAGTGTAGACCATCGAGCCCGGAAAGCGATCGTCCACGAGCCAGGTGACATCCCGGATCATTTCCCCGCGGCCGCACAGGTAAAAGTCGTAACGGTCGGGCTCCAGATGTGACGCAAGATAATCGGTGACGCGGCCGCCAAAAGTCCCCGTCTCAGACGGATCTTCTTCGGACAGACAGGCGACGTAGCGTCGCACCTTGGAGCGAAAGAGAGAAGCGTAATAACATTCGCCGGCTTGCCGGACGCCATGCAAGAGAGTGAAAGCGCTGACGCTGGAGCGGGCCATGGCGACAAAGGGGGCGACACCGGTGCCGGTGGCGACGAAAACCGGCGGTCGCACAGACGCCCGAAATACGAAATAACCGTGAGGACCGCTGAATGTAAAAGAAGTGCCGACGGGGATCGAGGAGAGCAACGGCGAAAATCGTCCCGCGGCAACCTGACGGATGCAGAGCACCAGCACCGCATCATCGGGTGCGTTGGCGAGGGAATAATCTCTTTCGAACTCTCCATGGATGAGCCGAATTCTCTGACCGGCCGTGAATTCGAAACCGGAGGGACGGGAGAAAATCGCTTCGAAGGTATTGTCCGAGAGCTGCCGTCTTTCCAACAGCTTGGTGTCGTAGGTGACGTCGTCCATTAACCTTGTATAATCGGTTTAGGGTTTCGGGTTCTGGGTTCTGAGTTCAGCGTTCAAAGGTTCTAACCGAATGAAACTTAAACGTTTCCTCTTCGATCAAACTGGAGGCTTGCAGCCAGAGGCAGCGCCGAACCTTGAACGTTTAACCAATCAACCTACTTATAATTTTCATGCACCGTAATGACCCGCAGGGCCTTTACGGTTAAACAGCCGATCACTTACTCCAGAGGATATCCGCCTCGCCGGCCATGTGATTGCAGTAGCGGGCGAGCACGAAAAGATAGTCGGAGAGCCGGTTGAGATAGACCAGGACGGCCTGGTAGACGTCCGGCGGCTGACCGTTGGTCTCGTCTTCGGACAGACTTACCACATGCCTTTCCGCCCGCCGGCAGACGGTTCTGGCGACGTGGGCCAGGGCGGCTGTCATGCGGCCGCCGGGAAGGATAAACCCTTTCAGTGGCGGCAGGTGCTGCTCCATGCGGTCGATGGCCGTTTCCAAGTAGTGGCTCTTTTGTTCGTCGAAGGGTTCGAGGGCCGCGGCCGACGGAGACCCGGGTGTGGTGGCCAGGCAGGCGCCGATATGAAACAGATCCGACTGAACCTGACGGATTTCGGAAACGCTTTCGTGGCTTTCTTCCAATGCTGCGGTGAGCGCGCCGAGGCATGAATTCAGCTCGTCGACGTCACCGTAGGCCTCGGTGCGGACGTTATTTTTGGCAACTCTTTCGCCGCTGAACAGGCTTGTTTTTCCCCTATCGCCACTGCCGGTATAAATTTTCATTACATCCTATTTTGCGTTTGTAATCGAACTGGTCAGACGCTGGCCGACTGCATTGGCTTAGGGCCGCGGCAAGAAATAATTACACATCCTGCTTGTTTTTTGGCCCGTCTACCGCGTTACATCCACCAACACATATCCCGATATGCGCCGGCGGATGTGCCTTGTAGACGAACCAAAATCCTGCGCA
>JBDNAO010000220.1:0-7384 GCA_039768375.1 Desulfobacterales bacterium
GATATCGAGGTGACCATCTTCCATGCCCATACCCCTCTTCCGTCCATAGATGTCAGCAGTGAGACGGTCACCGGAAGACTGAAGCAGAATATTAGCTATCTGACTCAAAAAGTGTCAGAAGTAGAAACGTCGCTGCAGGAAGTCAAAGCGGAACTCGTCCAGCACGGATTTTCAAATGACAGGGTCAAAGTGAAGTTCAAGCCCCGCAAGAAAGAAATCGCCGCAGAAATTATCGACTTTCATGCCAGCGAGAAGTTTAACCTGATGGTATTAAATCGAAAAGCCGGAAGGATCGGACGCTTTTTTACGGGCAGCGTTCATGCCAAAGTGGCGGCAGCCCTGCGGAATACGACCGTTTGCATCGTCTGTTAAAAAACGGCATCCGGGAATCCGGTATCATACTTTTGGGGCTCGTTTAAGCGAAGGAGGCATCTCATGGGTATTGAAGAAAAAATCGATATCGATGTGTTTAAAGTGGTCACCCGTGCGATCGCGGAGGCCGAAAACCTGGAATTGATGACCGGCCACCTTTCTCAGCTTCTGGTCGCCGCACTGGGGATCAAAGGGTGCAGCATTTTTGCGTTGAACCATGAATCCGAGGAGCTGGAAATCCTGGGCAGCTTTGGACTCAGCGTCGGGTATGTCAACAAGGGACCGGTGCTTTCAGCCAAGAGCATCGCCCGCACCGTCAAAGGCGAACCGATCGTCGTGACCGACACTTCCAACTCCGATCTCTTGCAGTACCCGCAGGAAGCGCTGGTCGAGGGCGTCCGCGCCGTTGTCTCGCTTCCGATCACCCTGCACGGCCGGGTTATCGGCGCGTTGAGGCTGTACCATTACGAGGTTTGGGAGGTTTCAGACCGCGACCTGGACTCGTTGATGCTGCTCTCCGAAATCATCGGCTTGGCCTTGATGTACACCCGCCTGCGACATGCATTGCTGTCGGTAAAAGAAACGACCAACGAAATTCACACGGTCTGGTTGGAGCCGTAGCCCGAAAATTTCATAACATCATTTCAGGACTTGAAGCGCGCAAAGCATTCAAGTAAAAATCCCGCTGCGTGCCGGCACGCAGCGGGATTTTTACGGTCTGCCGAAATGAGGAGATAGGGATTACTGTTGCGGTCCGAAGATCTTTTCGGGACGCTGGGTCGAACCCGTCGCATTGGGAAAATTCGGATAGATGTACGCTTTTTCGCCGGTCTTGACCAGGTGGTCCGCACCTTCCATGAACTTGTTGAAACGGAGTTTGCATTCGTAGAAACCGTGCCACCAGGCATAGTCGGGAGCCATCATCATGGCACCCATCCGTGCCCGGCGTCCCTCGTGGTGCCACAGCTCGTAGTATTCCACCTCCAGGTGCTCGTCGAAGAATTTCTCCTTGCTCAGCAACCCCTTTTCATACAGTTCATCCAGGGTGGCCTTGGCCGGTTTGAAGTAAACATCGTTGTACTCTGTCACAGCATTGTCAAAGCCGTTATAGAAATCGTTGATCCAGGCGTCCGAGTGGCACTGGCGGCAAACGTTTTTCATCTTTTCCCGCTCCACCTGCCAGTCGGTTTTGGCCGGGAAGGGTTTGAAATCCTGCGGCCGCACGGTCAGGGGCGCCTGGGTCTCCCAGGACAGCCGTTCGGTCACATCGTGGGTGCCCATGACCTTGCCCGAACCGGACATGTGGCATGCCGCACAGGTCGGTGCGCGGTAGTCAACCCCGGCAGTCCAGGTCCCGGCGGCGGCTTTGAAATTGTATTCTTCCTTGTAGGCATGGTACATGGTGCCATGCTTGGATTCATTATAGATCTCGATCTGCGGGTGATCCGGGCCAAGGTGGCACTGATCACAGGCTTCAGGCATGCGGGCCTCGGCGATGGAAAAGCGATGGCGGGTGTGGCAAGAGGTGCACGACCCCTTGCTGCCATCCACGTTTAATCGCCCCACACCCGCATTCGGCCAGGTGGCCGGGTCGATATTGCCTTTGTCATCGAGTGTGATCACCGTACCGTGGCAGTTGAAACAACCGGTTTTACGCTCGTTGGCGGAGTTCATGCCCTTGTTGAGCCAGGGATCGATTTTCCATATGATCTCGAGGGTATTGGCGTGCTTGGAGCGGCTGTATTGGGTCACTTCATCGGGATGGCAGCGCGAGCAGTCCTTGGGGGTAACGATGGAGGCGATGGGCACTTTGTATTGACTCTCTCCGTACGGAAGGTCGGAGCGGCCGTAATATTTCTCGTGCCCTTGGGCGATGTCTTCTTCTCCGGGTTGGACCAGGTGACAATCCAAACAGGTGATATTGGCATTTGCATGCCGACTCTTGGCCCAGTCCGCAAACACGCCCGGGGTGGTTGCCCGGTGGCATTCGATACAGGCCACCGCCTGGGGGGGAACACTGCGCTCGATGCGATACTCTTTCACCAAGGGGAAATTCGGCTGCTGAGCGTTGACTGCCGAAAAACCGCCGCAAAGAAGCAACCCAACAAGCAGCAGTCCGATTGCCGGTAAAAACGATGGTCTCCTCATTGGCACGACTCCTTTCGAGATAAGGGCTAACCCAATTATTAGGAACCGACTTTTTCCGGTTTAAGGCCCTTGGCCTGGTACGGCACCTCGCGATACTGGCGGAACATGACCGACGTCTTGTCGTTATGAACCAGGTCGTAGTGGCAATCCACGCACTTCAGCTCATACCCCGGGCGGGCGTAAAGCACCGTCCGGTGGGCCCGCATGGCTCCCCGGCTCTGGGGCATGTAGAGAAGGTTACGGTGACACTTCTGGCACTCGGAATTCTCGAAGGCGGCATAAGCGGCGTTGCGGGCTTTTTCGCGGCTATATTCCCCACCAACGAAATGGATCGCCACGTCCTTGATGCCGTGGTAGGTCTTGGCGAAAAGAAAATCTAAGGTGTTTTGAGGTGCCGGGAGATGGCAATCCATGCAGTCCACCACCACGCCGGCAGCGTTGTTGGCGTGGGTCGAGGCGCGCCATGCTCTCACCGCCGGTTTGATCTCGTGGCAGGTAGCGCAGAACTCCGGCGTGGAGGTTCGAACCATGGTATAGTAAGTCATGCTGAACAAGGGGAAGGAAATGATAATTCCCAGGAGAACGAGGAGCGCACCGATAACGTGTTTTTTTTTCATCAGCAGGATTCCTTGGTGAATGGGATGCGACGGGGTGGAATCTTCTCCCGGGGCGCCTGCCGGCGACCAAAACCCCTATGAACACCTTTCCGGCTTCCTGAGACCTGGTGGTAGCCTACCATACAAAGCCGGACCGGGAAAATAAATACACACAAGACATTAATTTTGAAAAATAAACACCCTATTTTGACGTACGGCATCGATCGTCCTGTTTTTGACAACCGGCAAGGGCTGATATAGATTTAACCATCTTTACTGGTTTCAGGTTCAGGGTTTCAGGCTTAAAGGTTATAAGATACTGATTCCTAAAACGTTATACGCCATTGTTTGGATTGGCCTCTATAACCTATTGGGTGAAACATGGAATTCGACTAAATTGACGCGGAATACGATCATTAAAGACCAGTTATGGCGTTTTAAATGGTAATCGTTAATCTCGCCTGGGCCGGAAACAGCTCAACCAGGAAAAAATGTTTCGCCCGGATTTTCCCATCGACACGTCATCAATGGAGCAGCGAAATGGGCCTTCCGAAAGAACACCGCGAAGCGACCTGTAAAATGGATGCGGCCACGGACTCCCGTCTGCGGGACCGACTTCCGTCAATCGCCGAGAAAATTATCGAAAATTGCACCGATACGGGCTGCTTCACCCATGTCGACTTCGAACCGATACCATCTAAGCAATCGGTCATCGAAATCATCGAAAAACTGCGCGAAGTGATTTTTCCGGGATACTTCAACCGTGAAAAGCTCGATCCCGTAAATCTCAAATATTACATGGGGCAAACTGTCTCGGTTCTCTTCGACCTGATCTCCGAGCAGGTGACCCTCAGCATCCGCCACGACTGCTTTCGCTACGACAAACCCTGCAGCGAGTGCCGCGACCGCGGTCACGAGGTGGCACTGGCGCTGCTCGAAGAAATCCCGGGGATCCGTGAAATTCTCGCCACCGACATCCAGGCGGCCTACGATGGCGACCCGGCTGCGCGGAGCACCGACGAAATCATCTTCAGCTACCCGGGCATTTTTGCGATCACCATCTACCGGGTCGCCCACAAGCTGCACGAACTCGGCGTGCCGTTGCTGCCGCGGATCATGACCGAGTACGCCCACAATCTCACCGGTATCGACATTCATCCCGGCGCCCGGATCGGCGAAAGATTCTGCATCGACCACGGGACCGGAATCGTCATTGGTGAAACAACCGAAATCGGCCGCGACGTGAGGATCTACCAGGGCGTCACCCTCGGGGCGCTATCGCTCCCCAAAGATGCCGGTGAAATGCTCAGGGGCAAGAAGCGCCATCCGACGATCGAGGACGACGTCATTATCTACTCCGGGGCAACGATCCTGGGCGGCGATACGGTCATCGGCGCCCGCTCTGTTATCGGCGGCAATGTCTGGATCACCCACAGCGTGCCGCCCGACACGAAGGTCATCATGGAGCCGCAGCGCCAGAAATTCAAGTAACACCGGACGCCCGTCGCTGGGCGGCTGCCCATCGACCGAACCTATAAGGAGAACCTGATGCATTACTTTTCAAACATCGCCAGCACCATTGGTTCCACCCCGCTGGTGCGACTGAACCGGATGGCCGAAGGCCTGGAAGCGAAAATCTTCGTCAAACTGGAATTTTTCAATCCCCTTGGGACCGTTAAAGACCGGATTGCCGTTTCGATGATAAACGCCGCCGAAAGGGAGGGCCTGATCACGCCCCACACCCTCATCGTCGAACCGACCAGCGGCAATACCGGTATCGCGCTGGCTTTCGTCTGTGCCGCCCGCAACTACCGGCTGTGTCTCACCATGCCCGACACCATGAGCATCGAGCGACGGAAACTGCTCAAGCACCATGGCGCGCAGTTCGTGCTCACACCGGGAGCCGAAGGCATGAAAGGGGCGATTGCAAAGGCCGAGGAGATATTGGCATCGGAAAAGGACAGCTACATGCCGAACCAATTTGCCAACCCGGCCAACCCGCGCATCCATCGGGAGACGACGGCCGAGGAAATCTGGCGCGACACCGAAGGCCAAGTGGACTTTCTGGTGGCCGGTGTCGGAACCGGCGGCACCATTACCGGCATCTCGCAGGTCATCAAACCGCGCAAGCCGTCGTTTAAAGCGGTGGCTGTGGAACCGACAGGGTCACCGGTGCTCTCCGGCGGACAGAAAGGTCCCCACAAGATCCAGGGTATCGGCGCCGGCTTCATACCGAAAGTGCTGGACCGGTCGCTGCTCGACGATGTCGTGCAGGTGACAAACGAGGACGCCTTCGAAACCGCCCGACTCTTGGCCAAAACCGAAGGTATCCTTGGCGGGATTTCGTCGGGTGCCGCCGTTTGGGCCGCCCTGAAAGTTGCCGCGCGACCCGAAGCGCACGGCAAGACGATCGTCGCTATCCTGGCCAGCACCGGTGAGCGTTACATCAGCACGGAGCTGTTCGAGGACTGACCCCCGGCCGGTTATCGTGAGAACTGCGCCACCAGGCGGGCCAGTTTGCCCTGACTCTCGAGGATCAAGTCCACCACCTCGCGCACGGCTCCCCGGCCGCCGGCGGCGGCGGTCACGTAATCGCTGGCGCTCTTGACCGCTTGCCTGGCATCGGCCACGGCCGCGCTGAAACCCACCCGCTTCAGGATGCAGAGATCCACCAGGTCGTCGCCGATAAAGGCGATGTCCATATCGGTCAGATTGAAACGGGACTTGATGTCGTTATAGGCCGCCAGTTTGTTGATCTGGCCCTGTACAACAGCATCGCACTTCAATTCCTCGGCCCGCCGCTGGACCATTTCCGACATGCGGCCCGTAATAATGCCGGTTTTGAGACCGGCCAGGCGCGCCATCGCAATCCCCATTCCATCGTGGATGTTGAAAACCTTGAGCTCCTCACCGCTCGACGAGTAAATAATCTCCCCGCCGGTCATCACCCCGTCCACATCCATTAAGATCATTTTAATATGCTTCAACTTTTCTTTCATCGCATTCTCCCCCGGTCATCCTCGATATCCACTATTACCCATTGGTTCTCGGTAAACCTATGGAGCCGAGTGACCGGGTTTTAAAGTGATCAACTGTTTGAGCGCATTAGCGAGCATTAAACCGAACAATAAGAAGGCGTTGGTCGTACTCGCGATTATGAAGTTTAAAGTTCATTCATTTTCATAGCCTCAGCCTTGTTCGGTTTTAGGCTCGCTTTTGCGCGAGTTTGGAGCGCTTTAAAACCCGGTCACTCGGCGTAATTTAATGGAATAAGGGCTTGTAAGGTTCGGCATGAAATGGCCTCTCCTTCACGCTTTGATGCCGGCTTGCAGGACCGCATAGCGCGTCCGGCCCTGCAACAGCTCGGCATGGGTCCCCTGCTCGACAATGCGGCCGTCTTCCATGAGTAATATCCGTTCCAAGCGATCGAAACCCACAAGTCGGTGGGTAATGAAGAGAACCGTTCTACCGCTGGTGACCTCGAAAAGGGTCTTCATGATGTGGCGCTCTGTCGCACGATCGAGCCCTTCGGTCGGCTCGTCCAATACCCAGATCGGGGCATCGCGCAAGATGGCCCGGGCCAACGCCAGACGCCGTGCCTGACCGCCGGAAACAAGGCGTCCGGATTCGCCGATCCAGGTGTCGATGCCTTGCGGCAGGGATTTGACAAAATCCGCGAGCCACACGGCCGCGAGCGCCTGCCACAACTCGGGTTCCGTGGCATCGGGGCGGGCGATCAGCAAGTTGTCACGCACGCTGGCATTGAACATGTGCGCCTGCTGGGAGACGAGTGAAACGCTCTGTCGCAGGACGCTCTCACTCAAACTGCGAATGTCTTCTCCGCCAATTCGGACACTGCCGCTCTGCGCATCCCAAAAGCGGACCATCAGGTGCGCCAGGGTCGATTTACCGGCACCGGTCGGCCCCAAAACGGCGAAGCGCTGCCCGGCCGGTAAATGGAAACGAATGTCGCGAACGGCGTCAGCGGCATTGTCAGTATAGCGAAAGCTCACCTGGTCAAAGCTCACGTCGAATCGATGCAAGACGGCAAGGGAGTTCTCCGGAAATGTCACCAGTGGCTCGGAACCGACCACTTCCAGCAGCTCCCGGGCGGCTTCCCGCGTGCGACCGAGGTATTGATAGGCTGAAGGCAGCGGCATCAGAGCGTCGAAGGCAGCCGCAACGGTCAAGGCGATCATGGCCAGGTTGGCACCGTGAAGCACGCCGCTGCTCACCAGCGCCGCGCCTTGATACAAGGCCGAAAGAAC
>JBDNAO010000031.1:0-4703 GCA_039768375.1 Desulfobacterales bacterium
ATATAGACAAAACGTATACCAAGGTAAGATTAATTCGCTCTAAAGCTCAAAGCAGTAAGGATTTTCGGGATCAAGCTGCTGATAGGGCCAATCTATGACTTCCAGGGGATCCAGCAAGGTGATCAGGTCGGGGTTTCGCATTATGTTCCAGACAAACGGGTCAAAAGACAGAGATGGGGATGGAAGCCCGAGCGAAAAATGTAAATGCGGGATGATGTTGGCTTTTGACCTGCTGGTGTCGGCAATGGTAGCAATGATGTCCCCTGCCTTCACTATCACGCCGATTTTAACATTGGCCCGCGGTTTTGTGTGGGCATAGACCGATAGGAACTTTTCGTTTTCGCTTTTAGAGGTTTCATGTTCGATGATCACCGCCTTGCCGAGATAGTCAGTGAAGATGGCTTTAACCATACCGTCGTGCATAACCGGGATCCGGCTTTTTTCATCAAGGCGAAGTATGCGCTTGGAGCGATCCTTGTATAGACAGATATCGATACCCTCATGGGGATAATCCCGCCGGCCATGATCTCCCCACCATTTTTCTGGCGAATTGAACAGCATACCCGGACAAAAAATCCAGCTGTCAAACCCGTTTTGATCCAAACCGTTTTCTTCGATTAGCATTTTAGTAAAACGTGTTTTTTTCAAAGCTGCGCTGTTCATCGAGTGTAAATTCAATGAATCCTTCCAAAGTTAAATCAAGATTCTGACCAGATTACTCGATGGCTTGAAACTTGCGCATGAATTTGCGGTCGATGTAATCTTTGACGATAAAGGCCGGCCGGCCGCCGAACAGGAGCCACTTCTTTCTGAAGATTCCGGTGCCGTCGCCCAGGTTGAAGATCAGCAGGTAGTCACCGCCGGGATCGAAAGGCTGAATATCATGGCCTTCCAGAGCGGCCATCAGGTTGTGGAGGAGCACCGGGTTTTGGCGCACGGCGTAGACGCCGACCTTGTCCAGGGGATGCTCTGCGAAGTAGATGCAGTCGCCGCCGCCGAACATGTTCGGATGGGCCGTGCATTGGAGATAACGATTGACCAGAAGTCCGCCGTCCGGACCGGTTGGCAAGTCGGAGGCTTTAAAAACCGAAGACGGCTTGACACCGACGGCCACGAAAATAATGTCCACCTCATGCTCTTGACCCGAGTCCAGTCGAATTCGACCGGTATCGATTTCTTTTACCCTGCTCTGCTCCAAAACCTTGACTCCCCTTGAGGTCAATGAGGCATAAGCTTTGGTGCGAACCCCTTGCGGGTGATCGGGCATGAGGCCCTTGCTGGTGAAGATGATGATCTCGGGTCGGTGGTTTCCATTGCCTTGGATCAAACGCCAGATGTTTCCGGCAATTTCGACGGCTGAAGGTCCCCCGCCGATGATTCCGATGGTGATTTTTCTTCGTGACACCAGTTCGAGGATCCGCTGCTGGGCTTCCAAGAGTTTCTCGATCGGTTTGACGGAAAAGATATCGGCACCGTCGCCGATGATGTGGTTTTGGGGAACGTGACTGCCCACGTTGAAAGAAATGACGTCAAACGGCAGAGACTCCCCGGATTCCAATGCGACCGTCTTTGCTTCCGGATCGACCCGTGCAATTTTTCCCAAGACGAAGGTGCCGCCCTTTTTTTCCACGACGTGTTTGGTTGCGAAGCGAATTTCTTCAGGCCGGTATGTTTTGCCGAGCATTCCCGGGCCCATGCCGGAGTAATAGTGATAGGCCGACGGCTGGATGACCGTCACCCGGTGACCTCTCTCAACGAATTGGTGCAGGTTGGCCAGTGTCATCATATGAGCGTGTCCACCGCCGGCCAAGACCAGGTGCTTTTTCATTGCCGCCTCCGCAATCAATCAAACTTACAAACTTGTTTTTTCGCGAATCCTAAGCGAACAACTTCCCCAGCTGTGCCAAATGCATCTGTTCTTCGTCTGCGATCTGCATCAGCACTTTTCGACTTTCCGGATTGTTGCTGCGGTCTGCCGCCCGCCGGTACAAATCGAGGGCTTGGGCTTCGATGGCTATGGCGAGGCCGACGATATCCGGCACGGATTCCAAGTCAGGCTTGTAGAGTTGCACGTACTCCTCGGTTGTAAGACCACCTTCCACCGCAGGGTTCACCACGGTTTCCTCGAATTCGTCGCGGTCTATCGCCGTACCGGTCATCTGGCGGTAGTGGTCGAAAATCCGATCCTGATGTTTGACCTCAATGGCGGAGAGCTTGTCAAAAAGATCGCGGGCCGGCTCGTTCTTCACCCATGGAATCATGGCCAGATAGAACTCCCGCAATCCTGCTTCCATCGAGTAGGCGACGACAAGCGTTTCCTCGGGCGATTCTCTGCCGGTGAACAAGTCGAGACCCAAGTCCTCCGCACCGATCGCCCGCTCACTTTCCCAAGCCTTGAATCCGCCGGAAAGATTGTAGACCTCGCCGAAACCTTTACCGACCAGCATCTGGGATGCCACCCGGCTGCGTCCGCCGCTAGCACAGTAGACGATGGTCGGTTTGCCCGCATCGATTTCGCCCAACCGGTCGTTGAGGTCCGGCAGGGGAACCAGTTTGGCGCCCGGGATGTGGCCGGATTCATATTCCCCAGGCTGTCTTACGTCTAAGAGGGCATACTCTTCCGAAGACTTGCCCGTGATGTAACTTTTAGCCTGGGGGGCGTCCATTGATTTGACGGGGGTGAAAAACTGTTTCCAACGCATAGACCCTCTCTTTGTGGGTAAAAAAATGGTGGTACAATGACCGATGGTGTAAGGTGTCCTTTGTCAACTCGTTTCCGTCCATACGCATTGCGGCTTTGGTTAAATAGTGCCCACCCACGGTTTCGTTAAGGGCACTATTAAGTTTCCGATCCAGAAATGTGCAATTTTCTGCAAGTCCAAGGAAATCAAGGATTTGCGCGGAGGCGTACTCCTGTACGCCGCACAAGCAATTCCGCCGATTGACGCCGAAATTGCGGAAAAGGGCCATTTATGGACGGAAACTAAATAACACCGCCGCCTCGGCGTAAGCCGAGATACGCCCGTCCCGGAAGGACACGACATACGCCCCGGCGGGGAAAAGCCCAACGATCTAAGATGCTTATTTGTAATAAATATAGACGGAAAATGCAACATTTCAATTGCAAGACGAAGCGCCTGGGTATCATCTGCAGCCATTGATTTTGACAAATCGGTCAATATCAGGTAGAATTTAATATAATTAGAGTGGATTATTATGCCAAACCCCGAGTGATCGGGGGACGGAAAGCCACGGGTCTTACGAAGACGGCCGGGTTGCCTGGAATTTCCAGATAAAGAGCCAAGGTACCTCCTGTCAGGTGGCTTGGCTTTTTTTATGTGAGTGTTGTGCTTGGTGAGTTTGCTGTTACCCAACACCCAAGGCGGAGGTAGCTGAATGGGAGCGTTCGTCGACCGTACGGTTCGATGTATTATCAGGTACGACAAAAAAAAAACGGTTGCAGGGGCTCGTCCGATCGGGAAATCATTTTTATTCGAAACGGAAAACGGCCACTTCGTATCGATCGGTGACACGAAAATAGAACTGCCTCAGCGGCAGAATGGCGTCAAGACGTGGTTGGTCTGCAGCCATCTCGATACGCCTGAAAAATTTATCACTAGTTATCTTCGGAATCGGTACTTTGTCGTTTTCGACAGCCATGTTTTCTGTCATGACTGCAACGAAAAAAACATGCTGGGCGGCGAAGCGGCTTTCTCGAAAATGGAAAAGGAATCATCGGCCTTGACCGACAAGGAATTACAAGGGCAGATATTCGATCCCCTTTTTGAACTCAATCTGCGGTTCGGCAACCGAGACGCATCCCGGCAGGAATTGAACAGCCGTTCGAGAACATGGTGTGTCTGCAACCACCTGGCGAACGAGGACAACTTCAGGCGACATGTATTCAGCGGCAACCTCATTTTGTTTGCTGAATACAACGTGACCTGTCCGGATTGCCTGGATTTTGTCATCAAAGGCCCTTGCCGTCATGATGACGACAAATTGGTTTCGATGCCCGACGATGATTTTCAATGCGCCATCGTCGATACGCTTTACTCAGTGAACTACGAGCTTTCGATGGCGCAGGGGTTCATTGGAAGTTTGGAGTGAGGTGCCGCTGCCATGGCTTTTCCTGAAAGACGACGGTATCCGCGGGTTGCGACCAGTTCACTGGTCTCCTATTTTCTCATAAACAAAAAAGGTGCAAAAATAGGGCAGGGCGTCGGAAAAACGATCAATATCAGCCAGAATGGGATACTTATCGAAACGAGCAGGGCCATCGATTCTAAATATGTTCTGATACTGGCCAAGGATTTGGACGACAACATGCTGGAGATTAAAGGTCAGGTGGTATATTCCCGGAAAATTACCCCCGCGGTATATGAATGCGGTATCAACTTTCAGGGCGACCACGCGGAAAATGTAAAGTTTCGCAGGGACCTGATCCGTGTTTTCCACTTCAAGAATCTCTTCAGCCACAGGCTTTAAAGGCCTGCAGGCAGCGACTGACACATAAAAAAGGGCGGCATCGGTGCCGCCCTTTTTTTAACCGTTCACAGGGTTGCAAAGTCCGATGCGCTTCAAACCACCTAATTGTAAGCGTTTACAGGGTGCCGCAGATGCAAGGCGTTGGGCGCGCAGACGTACTTTTGTACTTCAAGTACCCGGCAACAAAGCAGATGTGGTGCCCTGTGAACGCTTAC
>JBDNAO010000221.1:0-13279 GCA_039768375.1 Desulfobacterales bacterium
AAGAAATAATTCCACAAGATTGCGCCGGATTTGGGTTCGTCTACAAGGCACATCCAGCGGCGCATATCGAGATACGTGTCGGTGGATGTAACGCAGTAGACGGGCCAAAAGACAAGCCAGATGTGGAATTATATCTTGCTGGGGCCCTTAAGGTTCGATCATCTTGATGGGTTGAAGGACGTACCGGTCGTTCTGTTCATCATTTACCGCCGGAATAAAATTCTCTGATCTTCTCAACCACATAGGCCAGCTGGTCATCGGTCAGTTCGGGATAGATAGGAAGGGCCAGGGTATGCGCGGCAGCCGCCTCGGAAAAAGGGAAATCACCTTGGCGATACCCAAGGTATGCAAAACACTCCTGCAAGTGCAACGGCACCGGATAGTAGACTTCCGTGCCGATATGGTTATCCTGGAGGTGCCGACGGAGCCCATCCCGCTTTTCCGGTACATTGATGACGAATTGGTTGTAGATATGCCGGCTCTCCCTTTCGACCGGCAATTGAATTCGGTCCAGGCCGGCAGCGGCAAAAAGTCGGCGGTAAGTTTGGGCATTTTTCCTGCGTGACGTGCTCCACTGATCGAGATACGTCAATTTCACGGAAACTATGGCGGCCTGGAGCGCGTCGAGCCGGAAGTTACCGCCGATCAGTTTATGATAGTATTTCGGCTTCGATCCGTGAGCCCGGAGGACTTTCAGTTTTTCATACAAGGCCTCCGATCCGGTGGTGACAATTCCGCCATCCCCGAAAGCCCCTAAATTTTTGGACGGAAAAAAAGAGAAGCCGCCGAATTCGCCGAACGAGCCGGCGCGCCGCCCCTTGTACTCCGCACCGATGGCCTGAGCGGCGTCCTCGATGATCAACAGATTCCGGTCAGCGGCGATCCTTATAATCGGCTCCATGTCGGCACACTGTCCGTAAAGATGCACGGGCATTATGGCCTTGATTCGCCCACGGTCTTCCGCGGGCAGGGAGTCGAGGGTGCGTTCCAATTCCCCGGGGGAAAGGTTGTAGGTGTCGGGGTCGATGTCGACAAACACCGGACGGGCACCGGTCCGGGCGATCGAGCCGGCGCTGGCAAAAAAAGTATAAGGACTCGTGATGACCGCATCGCCATATCCGATACCGGCGGCCATCAGTGCGATCAGCAGGGCATCCGAACCCGATGAGACTCCGAGCGAATAAGAGGTGGTGCAGTAGGCCGCTATCTTTTTTTCGAGATCCTCCACACGCGAACCCAGAATAAATTGCTGGCTTTCGTAAACTTCCTCTGTAACCTTCAGGATCTCGTCGCGAATACCGGTGTATTGCGTTTTCAAATCGAGCAGCGGTACCTTCATTCCACCTCCCTCACCTCTTTTCATCCTGCGAAAGCGTCACCTGAATAACGACCAACGATTCGCGGCCTCGGTTCTCGATCTGCAGGACTTCTCCGGCGGCGGCGGTGAAGGTGCTACCGCGTTCCACCTCAAGCTCACCGATGCGCCCGGTTCCCTCGACCACCGTCAGAGAGCACGCCTGTTCGGCAACGCCATGGCAGGCGGCGTCGGGGCGGATGATCAGGCGGATGACGTCGCCCCCCTTCCGTCTATCCAAATACGTCAGACTGCCCCAGGTATGGACAATCGTTCGGTGGTGGATGGTCTCAGTGCGCCCTTTTTCCTTCAGGCGTGCCACGATCGATTTGACATTGCGGCTGGTGTCGATGTCGGACACAAAGATCGAATCCGGTGTTTCGACAATCACCACGTTATCGAGGCGGTTGGTGGCAATCAGGCGTTCATGCGACATGATAAAGCAATTGCGCGTTTCCTGGGCGATAACGTCACCATCGATGACGTTGTTGTCTTTATCCTTGGGAAAAAATTCATATAGGGATTTCCAGGACCCGATGTCGCTCCAGCCGAAGTCGGACGGCAGCACGGCCCCCTTGCGGGTGCGCTCCATGATGGCGTAATCGATCGATATGTCAGGCAGCCGGCTGTAATCAGCCGCTTCGAACTGTTCACCGGAGAGGTCGATCCCCATCATCTTGTCCAGCAGGTCCGGTTGATACCGTTTGAACTCTTCCAGGATGACCGATGCCCGAAAGGCGAACATGCCGCTGTTCCAAAAAAAATTGCCCGCTTCGAGATATCGGCGGGCTGTCGCCGGATCCGGTTTTTCCACGAATCGCTTCGCCTTCAGAGCCCCGCCGGACACATCGCCGCCGCCTTCGATATAGCCGTAGCCGGTTTCCGGATAGTGGGGCGTCATACCGAAGGTCACCACGTAACTGTTGTCGGCCAAGCTGATCGCTGACCGCAATCGGTCATGAAAGGCAGCCACATCTTTGATGACGTGGTCGGCCGGAAAAACACACAGAATCGCCTCTTTTTCCAATTGCAGGATCCTGAGGACCGCCAGCAAAATGGCCGGAGCGGTGTTGCGGCCGCAAGGCTCGCAGATGATCCTGTCACCGGCCGCAAGGCCGATTTCCTTTAGATGGCGGGTGATCTCATCCCGGTGCTCCCGCCCGCAGACAATCCGGATGTTGTCCCCAGCCGTTACCGGCAACAGACGCTTGACCGTCGCCTGGATCAAAGAGTCACCGCCGAAAAACTTGACCAATTGCTTCGGGTTCAGATCCCTTGAAACCGGCCAGAGTCGGGACCCGACACCGCCGGCCAGCAAAACCGCATAGACGGGTGTTTCAGTATCTGCCATTGGATTTATACCCCTTGTAACCGTTGCGGTTGGGCCCGGCGTTTGGTGCCGCGGCGGCAGCCACGCTGCAGACCGTCTCGACGGCATTGTAGCCGAGCAACCGATTGACCTCGCGGGTCAGCAGCGATCCCGCCTGCAGCTTGATTCGTTCGGGCAGACCGATCACCGTATCGGTGCCTTGCCGATCGCGCAGGTGCAGGAAAGCCCGGCACGAACCCGGGTGCTGCAGGAGTTTTTCCTGCAGCCTCACGAGCGCCTCACGATCGGTCCGCGTCATGTCCACGTGAAAATGGATGCTGGCCGTCCAGGTTTCTTCAGCCTTGTTCATGGGAATGATCGTATCGGCAATCACCTTGATCGACTGCTCATCCTTTTGGAGACGCCCCTGGACCAGGATCGCGTTGTCCTCGACGAGAAGATCACCGGCTCCGGCATAGAGCGCAGAAAAAACGATGGCCTCCACCGCTCCCTGCATGTCCTCGATGGTCACAAATGCCATTGTATCACCCTTCTTGGTCTTGATGGTTTTGACGGCGGCGACGATGCCGCCGATTCTCACCATCCCGCCGTCAGTGCTCTCCTTAATGCTCAATGCATTGACGTTGGTAAACTTCTCCAGCACGGATTCGTAATCTTTCAATGGGTGACCAGAGACGTAAAAGCCCAAGGCTTCCTTTTCGAAAACCAGGCGCTGGCGCTCATCCCACTCCTGGATCTGGGGCAGTTCCGGAAGGTTGATCGCCGGCTTGTGTTCACCCAAGTCAAAGAGGCCCATTTGGGGATCGTTTCTTTCTTTCTGAACCCGTTGACCATATTCCAGCGCCTCCTCGAGAGCCGCCATCATCTGCGCACGCTTGGCACCGGTGGCATCGAACGCCCCGCACTTGATGAGGCTTTCGATCACCCGTTTGTTCACCTTCTTCAAGTCGACGTGCTCGCAGAAATCGAACAGGGACGTGAAGCGACAGGTTTTGCGGGCCGCGGTGATGGCTTCAATGGCTCCCTCCCCGACATTTTTAACGGCCACCAAGCCGAAACGGATCGCGTCGCCTTTTACGGCAAACTCCTTGTCGCTTTCATAAATGTCGGGCGGCAGCACCGGTATATTGTGGCTCCGGCACTCGGCGATAAATTTGACGACGCCGTCGGTGGAGTGCATTTCGCTGGTCAGGAGAGACGCCATGAACTCGACCGTGAAATGCACCTTGAGGTAGGCGGTCTGATAGGCGATCAGCGCATAGGCCGCACTGTGGGACTTGTTGAATCCATACCCGCCGAATTTTTCGATTAAATCGAAAATCGTTTTCGCTTTTTCCTCGGCGATGCCGTTGGCCACCGCTCCCCTGATGAACCGCTCCCGGTGTTGGGCCAGCAATTCTTTGATCTTCTTGCCCATGGCTTTGCGCAAATCGTCGGCCTCGGCCATGGTATAGCTGGCCAACGCCGCTGCGATTTTCATCACCTGTTCCTGATAGACGATGACGCCATGGGTCTCCTCGAGAATCGGCGCCAGCTGGGGCAACAGATATTCCACCTGCTTGCGGCCGTGTTTACGGTCGACATAATCGTCGATCATTCCGCTTTCCATCGGACCCGGCCGGTAGAGAGCCACCAGTGCGATGATGTCGTTGAAGCATTCGGGTTTCAATCGCACCAGCAGGTCTTTCATGCCCGAGCTTTCCAGTTGGAAAACCCCGGTCGTGTCACCGGCGCACAAAAGCCGGTAGGTGTCTGGGTCGTCGAGATCGAGGACTGCGAGATCCGGAGGGATTTTTCCTTGTCGCTTGATCAGCGCCAGCGTCTTTTCTATCACCGTCAGATTACGCAAGCCCAGAAAGTCGAACTTCACCAGTCCGATCTTCTCGACGATTTTCATGTCGTACTGGGTGACCACTTCACCCTTTTTCCCGCGATACAAGGGCAGATAGTCCACTAAGGGACGGTCGGAAATCACCACGCCGGCCGCGTGCGTGGAGGCATGCCGGGGCAGGCCTTCCAAAACCCGGCAGATGTCGATCAGATCGGCCACATCGGTTCTTTCCGCCACCATCGCCGCCAGCCGCGGTTCCTCTTTGAGCGCGGCGTCCAGGCTGATGCCGAGTCTGTCGGGCACCATCTTGGCTATGGCATCGACGTCCCGCAGCGGAATATTCAGTGCCCGTCCCACGTCGCGTATCACCGCGCGTGTTTTGAGCTTTCCGTAAGTGATGATCTGGGCCACGTAGTCACCGCCGCCGTACTTTTCGACCACATATTTGAAGACGTCCTCGCGGCCGTTGATGCAAAAATCGACGTCGATATCCGGCATGCTCTTGCGGGCCGGATTGAGAAAACGTTCAAAGATCAAACCGTATTCGAGAGGATCGAGCCCGGTGATGCCCAGTGAGTAGGCGACCAGGCTGCCAGCCGCCGATCCCCGCCCCGGACCGACCGGAATCCGGTTTTCCTTGGCATAGCGAATAAAATCGGCCACGATCAAAAAATACCCGGGAAATCCCATCTCCTTGATGACCCCGATTTCGTATTCGAGCCGATCCTGGTAGAGCTTGAGGTCCACATCCGTTCTGCGGGCCTTTATCTGCCCCATCACATGATCGAAGCCCGCCCGCACCCGCTCTTCGAAGTGCTCGGCCTCGCTCTGTTTTTCAGGCGCCTCGAATTTCGGGAAGTGATAGGTCTTGAAATCGAAGGTCAGGTCGCAACGCTCCGCGATCCGGGCCGTGTTCTGAAGCGCCCCGGGGTAATCGGCGAAAAAGTCCGCCATCTCCTGCGGCGATTTGAAATAGAGCTGGTCGGTTCGAAACTTGAGCCGTTCGGCATCATTGACCGTTTTGCCGGTCTGGATGCAGAGCAACACATCATGGGCGTGCACATCCTTCTTGTCGAGGTAGTGGCAGTCGTTGCTCGCCACGAGAGGTATCGAGAGTCGCCGGCTCATGTCGAGCAGGCCCTGGTTGACCGTGTGCTGGATGTCGATGCCGTTGTTCTGCACTTCCAGGAAAAAGTTCCCCTCGCCGAAGAGTTTCAGGTACTGCTGAGCGGCCGCGTCGGCTTCTTTCAGGCGGTTTCTTCGGATCAGAGTCGGGATCTCGCCGTGCAGACAGGCGCTAAAGGCAATCAAACCTTCATGATGGGCTTTGAGTATCTGCTTGTCGATCCGCGGTTTATAGTAAAATCCCTCCAACTGCGCCGCCGTCACCATGCGGCACAGGTTGCGGTAACCCGTTATGTTCTCCGCCAGCAGTATCAGATGCGTGAGACCCTTGTGGTCCTGGGGCGTCTTGTCAGTCAGGCGGCGCGGTGCGACATAGCATTCGCAGCCGATGATCGGCTTGATACCGGCTTTAACGGCTTTCCCGTAAAAATCGATGGTGCCGAACATGGTGCCGTGATCGGTGAGGGCCACCGATTTCATGCCGAACTCGCTGACTCGCTGAAGCAAATCGGTGATCCGAATCGCGCCGTCGAGCAGGCTGTACTGGGAGTGGACGTGGAGGTGGACAAATTCAGAAGGGTTTATTGTCTGCATCGGGTGCTCACTGCCCTTATCTCGTTGGAAAAAAGGTTACGGGCTGCCGGAGTGAATCCGAATCCATTATTTGAAAACGGGCCAGGTTCGGTCTTAGAACCCGTTGGCGGCGAGTTTCAGCCGCGCTTCGCAACCCGATTATCAGGGTGGAGGCGCCTGCCTTAATCTATTTTCTATAGGCTTTAAAGTAAAGTTTTTGGCAAGGCTATAGGGAGAAGGCTGTATTGTAATACGCCGTCGACCGAAAACGCAGTCCAAAACCTTTTTCTAAAAGCCTATACTACATGGATGAGGTCGTTATAAAATAGATAAGATCCTTCACCTATCACCCATGATCTCTTACCCATCACCTCGTTTTTATTCGAGTCGGTAGTTGGGGGCTTCCTTGGTGATGATCACATCGTGTACGTGACTCTCCCGCATGCCGGCGGCACTGATCTTGACGAACCGAGCCTTCTCCCGCAGTTCCTCGATCGTACGGCAGCCGCAATACCCCATGCCGGCCTTCAAACCGCCGATTAACTGGTGAATGTTGGCAGATAGACTGCCGCGGTAAGGCACGCGCCCGACGATCCCTTCCGGAACCAGTTTGTCGTCCTCGGCCTGTTCGGTCTGGTAATAGCGGTCCTTGCTCCCTTTTTTCATCGCTTCGATCGATCCCATACCGCGGTAAACCTTGTAGCTGCGTCCCTGATAGAAGATCTGTTCTCCCGGACTCTCTTCGGTGCCGGCGAACAATCCGCCGATCATCACCACGTGCGCACCGGCACCGACGGCTTTGGCAATATCGCCGGAAAAGCGGATACCGCCGTCCGCGATCAAGGGCACCCCGGTCTTGTTTGAGACCGAACGACAGTTCAGGATAGCCGTTACCTGGGGTATGCCGATACCGGCCACGATGCGGGTGGTGCAAATCGAGCCGGGACCGATGCCGATCTTGATCCCGTCGACGCCGGCGTTGATCAAATCTTCGGTGCCTTTCTCGGTCCCCACGTTGCCGGCGATCAGTTCGATCTCCTTGTAATCACCCTTGAGCCGAACCACGGCATCGATCACATTCTTGGAGTGGCCATGCGAGGTGTCGATCAAGATCACGTCCGCGCCGGCCTTCAGCAGTGCCTCGGCCCGCTCGGCCATGTCCGGCCCGACACCGATAGCCGCCCCCACCCGCAGCCGTCCCATGCCGTCCTTGCAGGCATCGGGATATTTTTTTATTTTCTCGATGTCCTTAATCGTGATCATGCCTTTCAAGCGGCCTTTTTGATCCACCACCAGAAGTTTCTCGATCCGGTGCCGGTGGAGCAGTTTCTTGGAATCTTCCAGATTGATGCCCTCCGGCACCGTGATCAGGTTTTCTTTGGTCATCACTTCCGAGACCGACTTGTCGAGCTCGGTCTCGAAGCGCAGATCCCGGTTGGTGACGATGCCGACCAGTTGGTCCTGTCGTGTGACCGGAACTCCCGATATTCGAAACTTTTCCATCAGGGCCAGAACTTCGGCCACTTTCTGTTCCGGCCGTATCGTCACCGGGTCGACGATCATGCCGCTTTCGGACTTCTTGACCTTGTCGACTTCCATCGCCTGGCTGTTGATGCTCATATTGCGGTGAATGAATCCGATGCCGCCTTCGCGGGCCATGCTGATAGCGGTCTCGCCTTCGGTGACGGTGTCCATGGCCGCACTGACGATCGGGAGGTTGAGCGACAGGTTCCGGGTCAGGCGCGTTCGGACGTTGACATCCTTGGGCAGCACATCGGAATAATTCGGAATCAAGAGAACATCATCGAAAGAATACGCTTCTTCCGGCGGAATTTTGATCATTGCGGTCCTCCGTGAAAAATATCTCTGATCTGATTTGAACGATTTTTAAGTTTGCCGCAGATACTGGGCAGATGCCGTTTCCGGAAGAAAATGATCAGAACCGACAGCGGAAGGCATCTCAGAATTCGTCGATTGGCCGGTGTCCGCCTCGGTCTGACCGGGTGCGTGACAAACGTTTTAAATACCAAAAGCCTCGTCGCTTGGCAATCAAATTTTATGAGCCGGCTTGACATCCGACGGCCGGGGTAATAAATAACTTCTTTTTTAAAATGGCATTTTTGCAAGCTCGGAGTTTTTAAGTGAAATCGATCGCACGGATTGCCGGCGACCGCCTCCGCACGATGTATTGATTGTCTAAACCCTGTGAAAACGGTGTCTGAAGCGCCACCCGACAGGCCGAACATGCTGATCAACATAAACCCGATCAACCCTCAGCTGCGACTCATCCGGAAGGTCGTCGATGTCCTGCGCGAGGGCGGCATCGTCGCCTACCCGACCGACACGGTCTACGGCGTCGGGTGCGATATCTTGAACAAGAAAGCCATCGAAAAGGTTTATCTGATCAAACAACGCCTGAAATTCCAACCGTTCAGTTTTATCTGTTCCGGACTGACCAACATCAGCCACTATGCCAAAGTCTCCAACTACGCGTATAAGACGATGAAGCGGCTGCTGCCGGGACCCTACACCTTTATTCTGGAAGGATCCCGCCAGGTCCCCAAAATGATGTTGACCAAACGCAAAACCGCCGGCATTCGCGTGCCGGATCACGCCATCTGCCTGGCTCTGGTCACCGAACTCGGCAATCCGGTGATCTCGACCAGCGCCACCCGACCCGACGGAACCATCATGAACGACCCGTCGATCATTCACGACTTTTACGGCTCCCGGATCGATGTCGTCATCGACGGTGGATCGGTCCCCGGCCAGCCGTCGAGCGTGATTTCCCTGATCGGCGACATGCCGGAAGTGATCCGTGCCGGCCAGGGCGACGTGAACCTCTTCGAATGAAGCTTACATTTAGATTGAGCGGTTTCCCGCCCAGGGGTTGAAGGATTGAAGCGATGTAGGTTCAAAGGTTCACCGTTCCCCGTTCAGGGTTGAAGGATTGAAGCGATATGGGTTCAAAGGTTCTCCGTTCCCCGTTCAGGGCTGAAAACTTAATGTCCTTCCTTGAACACTGAACCTCTGAACCCAGAACCCTTATATGAAACTACGCCAAAATGGCACAGTTTCTTTCTCGATCAAACTGGCCGCTTTTCAGGCCAGCGGCTGGGCTGAACCCAGAACCCTGCAACTTGGAACCGATCAGCTTAGGTTACGATAGTGGCACCCATAAAATACGGGGGCCGGCAACCATTGGCTGCCGGCCCCGTCATTTTTTCTCTCGATAACGACCGCTAATCTTCGTTCAGCTTCTCCTGCAGGTTTTCGCGCAGTATTTCGCCGAAGGTCGATGTCGCCGGCCGCATGTTGTTGACGTAGTCGCTCAGCATGCTCTGCTCATCATCCATCTCGAGCCGCTTGATGGACAGTCCGATGCGCCTTTCTTCGGTGTTGATGTTCATCACCTTGGCGGTAATCACATCTCCCACGTTGAACATTCCAACGGGCGTCTTGATCTTTTCCTTGCTGATTTCAGAGACATGCACGAGACCCTCGATACCTTCCTCCAGTTCGACGAAAATACCGAAATCAGTCAGGTTGGTGATGGTGCCGGTGATCTCCTTGCCGACTGCGTAACGCTCGGAGACGGTGTCCCAGGGATCGGATTGCAACTGTTTGACGCCGAGGGAGAAGCGCTCGTTATCCTTGTCGATGTCCAGGACGATGGCTTGAACGAGATCGCCTTTTTTATAGATCTCCGACGGGTGTTTGATCCGCTTTGTCCAGGATATGTCCGAAATGTGGACCAGGCCGTCGATGCCTTCGTCGATTCCGATGAATAGACCGAAATCGGTGATGTTTTTAATTTTCCCCTCGATGGTCGTTCCGATCGGATATTTCTCGCTGACCATGTCCCAAGGATTGGGGGCAACCTGTTTCATGCCCAGCGAAATTCTGCGGTTGTCCGGCTTGATGTCGAGCACGATGGCATCCACCTGTTCACCGACCGATACGACCTTAGATGGATGGCGAATCTTGCGGGTCCACGACATTTCCGACACGTGGATCAACCCCTCGATCCCCTCTTCCAACTCGACAAATGCGCCGTAGTCGGTCAGACTGACCACCTTGCCGTTGACACGCGAGCCGACGGGATATTTCGTAGCGGCCAGCGTCCAAGGATCCGGTGTCAGCTGCTTCATGCCCAGCGATACCCGCTCTTTTTCGATATCGAAGTTGAGAACCTTAACCTTGATCTGATCACTGATCGAAAACAATTCCGAGGGATGCTTTACGCGTCCCCAGGAAATATCGGTAATGTGGAGCAGACCGTCCACTCCGCCCAAATCCACGAAGACTCCGTATTCGGTAATGTTTTTGACCACGCCGTCCAGAATTTTGCCTTCTTCGATAACCCCCAGCGTAGCCGTGCGTTTCTGTTCGCGCTCCTCCTCCAGAATGGCACGTCGGGACAGGACGATGTTGCTGCGCTTGCGATTGTATTTCAGGATCTTGAACTTGTACTTTTTGCCGACCAAATCGTCGAGGTTGCGGATCGGTCTCAGATCGGCCTGGGATCCCGGAAGAAAGGCCTGCACACCGATATCGACAGAAAAACCGCCTTTAACCCGGCTTGTGATGACGCCCTCGATGATCCCCTCGTCGTCGTAGGATTTTTTGATCTCTTCCCAGACCTTGACGTTTTGGGCCTTTTCCTTGGATAGAACGACGCGCTCTTCCTCGTCATCCCACCATTCGACCATCACCTCGACCTTATCGCCGATCTGGACGCTGATATTGCCCTTCTCGTCCTTGAATTCGTGGATTCGTATCTGGCCTTCGGACTTGTAACCGATATCCACCAGAACGTGATCCTTGTCCACCGATATGATGCGGCCGGTGACCACCTCGCCCTCGGCGAAGCGCTTGAAACTCTCCTCGTACATGTCCATCAGGGTTTCCATGGTGTCACCGGCTTTCGGTTCATCTTGCTCCGGTCGTTCCTCGGAATCCTCCTGCGGCGGTGCGTCCGAAACGTCTACCGCCCCGGTCGGCTGTGCCTCCCGGGGACCGGCATCACCGCCCGGTTCGCTGTCTGACATCGTTTCTTGATTGAGTTGACCCGACTCCTCATTTTTGCCCAAATCTTCCATGAAAAAAATTACCCCCTTAACCGATTTTTAAACACCGCTCCCGCTTAACGGTTGCATAACCTATGATGGCTATCAGAGACTGCTGTAAAATACAATGATTAATTTTAACTCAGCTTGAAAAGCTCAGCCCTATTAATTTTCGGCCCATCTTTCTATGTGGCCCAGCATAACGGCGACAACCTCCGCCGGCGCCAAGTCGGCCGAATCGATCCGAATGGCATCCACCGCCGGTTTCAGGGGCGCCTCGGTCCGGGTGCTGTCGTTCCTGTCCCGTTGGACGAGGTCGCGTTCGACCTCCTCGAAGCTCAGTTCCGTTTTAGGCCTAAGTTCCAGAAAGCGCCTCATGGCGCGGATTTCCTCTGGAGCGTCGAGATAGAATTTGACATCGGCATCCGGGAAGACCACCGTACCCATGTCTCGGCCTTCGAAGACGGCCCCCTTCTCGCGACCCATCGCCCGTTGCACGTCCAGCAAAAAGTGCCGGACAGCCGGCCGCGCTGAAACCGCCGAGGCCAGCATGGTGATCTCCGGCGTGCGCAGCCTGTCGGTCACGTCCCTGCCGTTGGACAGCAGACGGGGCCCCTTTTCGGTCTGCACGTATCGAAGGCTGAGTACGGTGCATATTTTTTCCAGCGCAGCGTCGTCCTTTGGGTCGATGCCGCCTTCATGCACAGCCAGGGCGATCGCCCGATAAAGGGCTCCGGTGTCGATGTAACGGTATCCCAACCGGTCGGCCAGCATCCGGCTGACGGTCGTTTTGCCGGCACCAGCCGGTCCATCGATTGTGACGACGCTTTTTTTCATGACAACTTCAACACGCGGCCGAGCACTGTGACAAACCGCTCGTTTTCGGCCGGCAATCCCACGTTGATGCGGATGTAATGCGGATAGCCGTAGGAACGCATCGACCGCACGATGACCCCTTCGGTCAACATTTTCTCGAATACGACATCGGCGTCGGTTTGAACGTCAATCAGAAAAAAGTTGGACTGGGTCGGAAAGTACCGCACGCCGAGTCGGTCCAATCGATCGAAAAGGTAGTCCAATCCCGTGTGAACCAGCCGGATCGTCCGCTGTAAAAACGCCTCGTCATCGAGCGCCGCCGCCGCACCGACCTGGGCCAGAGAACTGGCATTGAAGGGCTGCCTGATCCGGTGCAAAATGGTGGCCAGTTCGGGCGGCATGATGCCGTAGCCGACGCGCAGTCCGGCCAGTCCGTAAGTCTTTGAAAAAGTTCGCAAGGTCACCACCGGGCGGCCGCAGTCGAGGAATTTCAGCCCCATGGCACAGGTCGGATCGCGCACAAATTCGATATAGGCCTCGTCGAGCACGACGGTGACGGCCGGCGGCAGGTCGCGCAGGAAGGCGTCCAACGCATCGGCACTCATAACGGTGCCGGTCGGATTGTTCGGGTTGCACAAGAAAACCAGCCGGGTTCGTGACGTCACCCGGCCGAGCATGGCTTCCAGATCTATCGCCAGCGCATCGTTCAAAGGCACGAAAACAGGAAGCGCGCCGACGCCGCGCACCGTGATGGCATACATCAGAAAGGACGGCTGCGGCATCAGGGCGTCATCACCGGGACGCAGCAACGCCCGGCTCAGCATGCCGATCACATCGTCGGACCCGTTGCCCAGCACGATGGTGTTCGCGGCAACCCCGATTTTTTCAGCCAGCTTGGCCGTCAAGGCAAAACCACCGCCGTCCGGGTACCGGTGCAGTTCTGTGAGATGCTCCCGAATGGCCACGATCGCCTTCGGCGAAGGCCCCAAAGGATTTTCGTTGGAGGCCAGCTTGACCGAATCAAGGATACCATACTCGCGTTCGAGCTCTTCTATCGGTTTTCCCGGTTTGTAAGGCTCGATGGCCAGAATGTAATCGGGTATTGAAAGAGTCATGTCCAAGTCCATGGGCAAAGTTGAAACTTGAAAATGGAAACTGGAAACTCGGAAACCGGCAACCCG
>JBDNAO010000222.1:0-3332 GCA_039768375.1 Desulfobacterales bacterium
TATGGGCATACATGACAGCGAAGGCCGCAAATATGAACAAAGCCCCCACCTGGGAAAACACAAAATAAAGATAGCCCGCCTGCCTGTTTTCTGCGGTTTCATAGTTGTAAACGACCAGAAAAAACGACGACAGGGACATGATTTCCCAGGATAACATGAAGCTGATCAGGTTGTTGGCAGTCACCACCAGCGCCATCGCGGCGACAAGTAGGCTGAAAAAGAAGTAATGGACAGCCGTGCGTACAGCTTTGGCGGGGTTATCCATGTAATGAAAGCTGTAAAGCGCCGCCAGCAGTGAGACGGCGAAGATGGCGATAAGGAAGAAAGACGACAATGCGTCTATTTGAAACGTCAGGGAGAAAGTATTCAAATATCTGAAGGAAGCGGAATAGATCTGCGGGTGGAACAGCTTAACGATCGCATCGACCAGCCCCAACAGGCATCCAAAGCCAATGCTCAAGGCACCGGCCGCTTTCATGAAGACAAATTGACGCCTAAAAAAAAGAGGCACAAGGCCTCCGTAAAGTATCAACGCCAGCGCAAAGAAAAAGTGATTCATAACGCCCCTTTTGGGTCCAACAATGCAACAACCCGACCACAGGAAAATGCAGGGATACGGATCCTCGCGTCCGCTAAAATTAGAAGTTAGGCCTCATTAGGCGCGCCGCCGGAAAAGAGCCTATTGGTAAGTGCTGGAAAGGGCTGTATATTTTAAAATCGATCTTGAGTCAACAGTGATTTTTACGATGCGCAATGCTTGCCGGAGTTCGGAGTGTGTCAAAAGAAATCTTTCAAGAACAGGCCAGATCGATGAAGTATTGGTGGAAACGGAGATCATTGGAAAGCTCCGGGTGGAATGCGGTGGCAAGCCACCTGCCCTGGCGGGCAGCAACGGCGGTGCCGTCCGTTAGAGAGGCGATGACGCGTGCCGACCCGCGGGCTGCGACCAGCCGCGGGGCACGAATGAAGATGCCGGGAAACGGACGCTGTCGTCCATCTCTCAATCCATCTACGGTCAGGTTTTCCTCGAAGCTGTCGAGCTGGCGGCCGAACGCGTTGCGTTCGACAATAATGTCCATCATTTCCAGACCGGCCTGATTCCGGCCGCTATCCTTGGCCATCAGGATCATTCCAGCGCAGGTACCCCAGACCGCGTGATTCTGCGCAAAGCGGCGCACCGGATCCATTAAGCCATAGCTAACCATGAGCTTTCCGATGGCGGTGCTCTCGCCGCCCGGAATGATCAATCCGTCCAGCCCTTGGATTTCTTTCGGCAGGCGTATCTCTAAGGCGTCCAGGCCGAACTCTCTCAGCATGCGGATGTGTTCAGCGAATGCACCCTGCAGTGCCAAAACACCGATTTTCATAGCCGCGCCTTCCCGGATCACCAGCCGCGGCCGGCCAACCTGTCTTTTTCCTCGAGAACGGAAACATTGATGCCGACCATGGGCTGGCCAAGGTTGGCACTCAACTCGGCCAGAACGGCGGCATTCCGGTAATGGGTGGTCGCCTGAACGATGGCTTTGGCGCGCAGGGGCGGCTCGCCGCTCTTGAATATCCCCGAGCCCACGAAGACACCGTCCACGCCGAGTTGCATCATCAAGGCCGCATCCGCCGGGGTGGCAAGTCCGCCGGCGGCGAAGTTGACCACCGGCAGGCGCCCCAGGGCCTTGGTCTGTTTTACCAGCTCAAAGGGGGCACCAAGATTCTTGGCGTAAGCCATCAATTCCTCGTCCGGCTTGGCCTGCAGCGCTCGGATTTCTCCCAACACCGTTCGCGCGTGGCGCACGGCCTCCACCACGTCCCCGGTCCCGGCTTCACCCTTTGTGCGGATCATGGCCGCGCCTTCCCCGATGCGCCGCAACGCCTCCCCCAAATTCCGGCACCCGCACACGAACGGCACGCCAAAGGCGTTCTTGTCGATGTGGTGGGCCTCATCCGCCGGGGTGAGCACCTCGCTCTCATCGACGTAATCCACGCCGATGGCCTCGAGGATCTGCGCTTCGACGAAGTGACCGATGCGGCATTTGGCCATGACCGGGATACTGACTGCCGCCATGATCTCGTGGATCAGACCCGGATCGGACATACGCGCTACGCCGCCCTGGGCCCGGATATCGGCCGGGACACGTTCCAGAGCCATCACGGCGACCGCCCCGGCCTCCTCCGCGATAACGGCGTGCTCAGGCGAAACCACGTCCATGATGACGCCCCCCTTCAGCATTTGCGCCAGACCGCTTTTCACGGTGAAGCTGGCGGATCTTTCCGGTTTTCTTTGCTGTGAATCACTCATCTTGTCCTCCCCGTAATGCATGATATCCACCTTGTTCCTTTTTAGCGGGTGTGCTAACCAAATAACAGATACAGTTTTTTTAAAAAAAGACCATAACAGATTGGGCTGTCTTCAGGGAGGGGATTCTCATGCGCGGTAATAGGAAAAAGAGCAAACCATCGGCGGCTGCGGCCACCCGACAGGCCTTCCGCTATCGGCAGCTGGCCGGCGAGATCGAGAAAAAAATCCTTGAAGGGACCTATCAAGCCGGCGAGAAACTTCCCTCCATCCGCAGGCTTCACCAGCAGACGAACCTGAGCATCTCGACGGTTTACCAGGCGTACGTGGAGTTGGAGAACACGGGATTTGTCGAAGCGCGGCCCAAATCCGGCTATTATGTCCGGCCGGTTTCCTTCAACAAACTGGAGGCGCCGGCCTTGCAGAAACAAACATCCGCGCCGCAGCGGGTCAGTCTGGCCCCGGTGATCAACTCCGTTATCGCGGCCATCAGCAACCCCCGGTTCGTCCCCTTCGGCAACACCGCCATGGACCCCGCATTGCTGCCCGTCAAGGCTTTCACGCGTATCCTGAAGTCCTTGAGCCACAACGAGATGAGGACGCTGCTCTCTTATTCGCCCTCGGAAGGCTTTCCGGAGCTCAGACGGCAGCTGGCGTTGCGCACTCTGGGGGTGCTGGAAGACATCGAACCGGAAGACATCATCATCACCAACGGCTGTATGGAGGCACTCGCGCTCTCACTTCTGGCCGTCACCCGGCCGGGAGACACCGTCGCCATAGAGGCCCCGACAAACTTCAGCTTCCTGCAGTTGCTGAAGGAGCTCGGTTTGCTGGTGTGGGAGATAGCCACCGATCCCCAGGAAGGGGTCGATCTCGAGGAACTCGAGAAGAGTCTGCGCACCAACACGATCCGGGCCTGCCTGTTCATGCCGAACTTTCAAAATCCGCTCGGAGCGCTGATGCCCGAGGACAAAAAACGGGCCTTGGTGAAACTGGTGACAAGCCACGGGATCCCCATAATCGAGGACGACATCAGCAGCCA
>JBDNAO010000223.1:0-3322 GCA_039768375.1 Desulfobacterales bacterium
CGCGCCGCCGGCGGGCCGGCCATGGTCATCATGGAGGCCTGCGCGGTCTCGCCCGAAGGGGTGGTCTCCGAAAACCAGGCCCGCATCGACAGCGATCGGTTGATAGAGGGGCTCTCCCGGATCGCTGCGGCCATCAGGGCCGAAGGAGCTGTTCCGGCCATCCAGATCCACCATGCCGGGCGGCAAACCTCCGCCAAAGTCATCAAGCGTTTACCGTTGGCGCCATCGCCCCTGCCCTGCCCGGCTATCCGGGGGGATGTGGCCCCCCTCACGGTCGGACAAATCCAGGATCTGATTAAAAAGTTTGCCGAGGCCGCAGTGCGAAGCCGGGAAGCCGGCTTTGAGCTGTTGGAAATTCACGGGGCTCACGGATATCTGATCAACCAGTTCCTGTCGCGTTACTCGAACATCAGGGAAGACGGCTACGGCGGCGATATCGCCGGACGGACCCGCTTTGCCCGTGATATCATCTCAGAAATACGAAACCGCCTGGGCCCGTCCTTTCCGATTTCCTTTAAAATCAGTGCCCAGGAGTTCGTGCCTGACGGCCTGACGGTGGAAGAGAGTATCGATATTTTGAAATTGCTGGTAACGGCCGGGATCGATGCCGTTCAGGTCTCCGCCGGGAACGACTCGACCCCCGAATGGATTTGTCAACCAATGTTCATGCAGAAAGCCTGCCTGGCGGAATCCGCCGCAGTCATCAAAAAAGCGTTGCAGATCCCGGTGATGACCGTTGGCCGCATCAACGATCCATGGACGGCGGATAATATCATCGCCAAAGGAATGGCGGACCTGGTTTGCATCGGGCGCGGATTGATGGCGGATCCCGAAATGCCGATCAAAGCCCAGGAGGGAAGATTCGACGAAATAAGGACCTGCATCGCCTGCAACACCTGTATGCAGTCTATATATCGCAAAGGGCGCCTGGAGTGTTTGGTCAACCCGGCCTTGGGCCGTGAACAGGAAATGCAGATCCTCCCGGCCACCCAACCGAAAAAAGTCATGGTCGTCGGCGCCGGCCCGGGTGGATTGAATGCGGCCTGGGTTGCGGCAAAGCGTGGCCACGAGGTGCACCTCTACGAAAAACAGTCTTACTTAGGCGGTCAGTTGGTTCCGGGCAGTAAGACCGCTTACAAAAGGGAGATGCAAAGCCTGATTAACTTTCAAAAAAGGCAGGTGGAACTCAACGGCGTCGTTTGCCACATGGGGCAAGAGGTCACGGCGCAAACCGTTCAGGAGGAAAACCCGGATGTGGTGATTCTGGCAACCGGATCCAGGCCCATCCTGCCAACGATCGAGGGGATCGATGAGGCGTCGGTGGTGACCTTTGACGTCGTCCTCGACGGAGATGTTCAGGAAAAAAAGACTACGGTGATCATCGGCGGCGGGTCAACCGGCTGCGAAGTGGCCTATCACCTGTCCGAAAATGGATCGCCGGTGACGATAGTCGAGTTGATGCCCAAAATAGGGGGCGACATCGAGGCCGTGACCAAGAAACTTCTGATTCGGAAGCTCAAAGAGAACAACGTCCGGATTCTCACCGAGCACCGGCTGCTGCGCGTGGGAAAAAACAGCCTGGTGGTTGCCGGACCGGACGGCAGCGAGAAAGTCGTCGAGGCCCAGCGGGTGGTCGTTGCCATCGGTATCCGGCAGGACGACACCATTCACCAGCAGATCAAGTCTCTCGGCTACGAAACCCATGTCATCGGCGATTGTCTCGAGCCGCGCACGGCCAAATCAGCCATTTACGAGGGTGCCAAACTCGGTCGGTCGATATGAATTAATCGAGATAGCGGGGTGTTTTCCCCACAAAGCCTGCCTGGAGCGGCTCCGTTAAAACAGGTCATCACCAGGAATAAAATTTTCATGCTGAAGCGACCGGTGGGTTACTGCCGTTTGTCCATCGGCACGAAGGCACATTCGTCCGGTCCGCAATAGTCACCGACGTAGTCTGATGCGGGCCGGTAGAGAGCCGGTTTTTCCGCCGCACCGGCATACTGCTCTTCGATCACGTGGGCCGTCCAGCCCGCCACCCGTGACACCGCAAACACCGGCGTAAAGAAGTCCATCGGAATCCCCATCGCATAGTAAAGCGAGGCGCTGTAAAAATCCACGTTCGTGAATATGTCGATCCCCTTGCGTTCCTTGAACAGGGCCTTGCCTTTATCCTCGAGCGCGCGCGAAATCTCATACCACTGCGGCTCGCCTATTCGGCGTCCCATCGTCTCGGACATCGGCGCCAGGATCGTGGCCCGCGGATCGTCCACCTTGTACACCGCGTGTCCCAGCCCGAAAATCAGCTTGCCCGCATCCAGCTGTGAGGTCACATATTCCTCTACCCGCTCCACCGATCCGATCTGCTTGAGCATCTGCATCACGCGCACGTTCGCCCCGCCGTGCAGGTCCCCGGACAGCGAACCGACCGCGGCCGAAACCGACGCGTACATGTGCGCCCGCGTCGAGGCCACCTGCCGCGCCGTAAACGTCGAAGCATTAAAGGAGTGCTCCGCATGCAGCACCAGCGCCACATCCATATAACGGGCCGCATCCTCGGCCGGACGCTCACCGCTCAGCATGTAGAGAAAATTGGCGCCATGGTCGAGATCTGCCGCCGGCTCAACCGGTTCCAGGCCCTGCCGGATCCGTCCCCAAGCCCCCAGCAGCACCGGAAACTTGGCGATCAACCGCACCGCTTTACGTTCCGCCGCCTCCTTGGTCTGGCTGTTTGCTTCCGGATCGTGGTTGGCCAGAAGCGACACTCCGGCCTGCAGAATGTCCATCGGCATCGATTCGGACGGACGGGTTTTCAAGGCCGCCACTACCGCCTTTGGAATCGCGCGCTCGGCAGTCAACCGCTCTTTGAACTGAGCCAGTTCATTTTTTTTCGGCAGGCTCTCGTAAAGAAGCAAATAGACGATTTCCTCGAAACTGGCCCGTTGCGCCAGGTCACCCACCAGATACCCGCGGTAGATCAATCGCCCCTTTTTGCCGTCCACATCGCTGATGCGTGTGCTGGCAACCGTCACGCCCCGCAATCCCGTGTTAACAATTATTTCACACTCATCCATATCGTCATACCCCCTTCATGAAACAACTACAGAAAACGAATTATTTGTTGGAATTAAACCTTCAAAACTTTCAACCAGTTGCATCAATTTTTTTTGTTTAAAATAATCATCGTCTCAGGTATTTGTCACCTCCCGGAACTGTCAAACTATGAAAGTCTCACCAGCAAAGCCGGAGGTTTGCCGATGATTATTAATATTCGGTTTTCTCCGGCGGCCGGCGCTCCGGCACGTAGTCATGTGGAATCTTGTTC
>JBDNAO010000224.1:0-6916 GCA_039768375.1 Desulfobacterales bacterium
CCGGACCGGAGCAAAAATCACCGTCACCAAAGATCTCGCCGGCGGTGTCAAGGACTGCGATTTCATTTGTACCGATGTGTGGGTGTCGATGGGCGAGCCGCCAAACGTTTGGGAGGAGCGCATCGGTTTGCTACAACCCTACCAGGTCAATCGGACGGTAATGGAAATGACCGGCAATCCGAAAGTAAAATTCATGCACTGCCTGCCGGCGTTTCACAACCGCGAAACCGTTGTGGGTGAGGAGATTCACCAGAAGTTCGGGCTGAGTGCCATGGAGGTCACCGAAGAGGTCTTCGAGTCGGGCGCCTCGATCGTCTTCGACGAAGCCGAAAACCGGATCCACACCATAAAGGCCGTCATGGTGGCAACCCTCGGCAGCTGAGAAAGTGTCTTTTCGCATAAGGCGGATTTCGATTCAGTGGTTGCCAACGGCGACCGGCCTAAGACTCAACCGGACAACCCGGCGCCTTGATTAAAGACGTTCGGCGGTGAAGGTGTTGCATCGCCCGGTATCCCCCGCTTCGATTCCCTGCCTGAACCAGTATACCCTTTGCGCGGAGCTGCCGTGGGTGAACGAATCCGGCGTGACGTATCCCCTGGATCGTCGCTGCAAGCGGTCGTCGCCGATGGCGCTCGCGGCGTTGAGTGCCTCATCGATGTCACCCTGTTCGAGGATCCGACGCGACCGGTCGGCTTGATAAGCCCAGACGCCGGCCAGGCAGTCGGCCTGCAGTTCGAGCAAGACCGAAAGACGGTTTCCCTGGTTCTCTCCGACCCGGCTCCGCAGGGTGTCGACCTTGTCCGCAATCCCCAGAAGATTCTGCACGTGGTGTCCGATCTCGTGGGCAATCACATAGGCCTGGGCAAAGTCGCCCAGTGCACGAAACCGGTTCTTCAAATCCTCAAAAAAACTCAGGTCGATGTAGACCTTATGGTCGCGCGGGCAGTAAAACGGCCCCACGGCGGCCTGGGCAAACCCGCACGCCGACTCGACTGCCCCTGAAAAAAGAACCAGAGACGGTTCCTGGTACGGTTATTTTGCCATTGCCTTCTGAATGCTGCTGAACTCACGGAGCCAGGGTTTCAGCGAAGCAAAGAGAGCTGCGGCTTTTTGGGCATCGGCACGGTTCGAAAAACTGCCGTAAATGGCGATATACACGGCCTTATCTTTTTGTTTGATTCGACAATAGGCATAGGTGCCCGGCTGGGATTGTTTCTCGATCAGGTCTTTTACCGCCTTTTCGCTGCTCATCGCCGCCAACTGAAGGGTAAAGTGTTTGGGGTTCCGTTTTCTGATCCAACTGCTGATTTCGACGCGGGCGAGCTTTCCGGTTGCAGCCGGAGGCTTTGACCCGGACGCTGCACTCCCGCGGGTGTTTAGAGGCACATCCGCCTCTGAAACCGGCGCCTCTCCCCCCAGACATTCCACGACGGCCAGTTCGTCGCCTCGATTGACCTGCTGATATTTTGTCCAGAAAGCAGCGTCGATTTTTTTCTGTTCGGCCGGGACCCCCCTGCTGCGGTAGCGGTTCACTTGAGACGGTCCGCCATTGTACGCGCTGTATGATGCACGGGCCAGGTTGGACAAGCCGCCGGCCTTTTTATACTCCTGCTGTTTCAACGCGTAATTGACCATAAACTTGAACAGGATTTCGCCTCCGGCTCGGGCGTTGTAATTGATATCCCACCGCAGCTTGTTGCGGGAATAAAAGCCGCGCCACACCCTTTCGTTGATCTGCAGCAAGCCGATGTCACCGGACCCGGATACAAGGGGAACGATTTTGTTTTTGACCACGACGTACTGACGCCAGCAGCTTTCCTGCCATGCGGCGGCGAGCATCAATTTGCGGAAAACACGGGCATGCTCGCCGGTGATCGTTGACACTCGAATTCTGGCGTCAGCCTCCTCCAGCAAGAGACGTCGAACCTCACGCGTATAAGGCCCCAGTTCGTCTTGGCTCGGTACCCAGCGATTCAGTCGATCGCTTGAAGTTGCCGCAAAGGCCGACGGGACAAACTGCAGATTGAAACCCTGAGATTTTTTCTGCGGACCGATTTCTCCGGGAATTCCCAAATCGAAAAGATTTTGAAGTTCCGGATCGATTTCGTCCAGAAATTGGAGCGGATCGAGGCTCGGATTGTCGTTCAGCAATCGGGCCAGACGTCTCAGGCCGTCAGCGGATATGTCCAAACCGGCCGCGGGGCCGAGTCGTTCCAATGCCATGAGGGCGTCGGCCGCTGTCATGAACGATAAAAAAGGCACCGGATTCTGCTCAGGCGCTTGAACACTGATCTCGCGCATCACCGGTTCCAGCCGTTCCCAGCTGCGGACAAACAGTTTCTTCACCGGGTCGGTGCCGTTGTGGGCGTCCGCAACCAGAACGGCTTTCATCTCGTAACGCGCATCCAGAAGTATTTCCAACAGAGCGGAACGAAGTGCCTCCGAGTGGGTGGCTGTTGCCGCCTGCTTGACGACAAAGGTCAGAAAGGCATCCCAGGTCCGGACCGTTTGCTCCAGTTGCTCCATTTCAGCGGCATTAAGTGCCGGTTCCGGTCCTGCTTTAGGATTCTTGTCGACGTCGATGGTCAGGCGCACGTCCAGCCCGTCTGGCCGCACCGAAATGTGACCGATTCGCAGACTGTCGACCATATCGGACAACCGGTCGGCCGAATAACGCGGCAGCACAGAGGGCAGCCATTCTTTCAACCGATCGACTTCGGGACTCAGATCTATCCTGAGTTTGCTCAACGCCTGGTGCAATCGCTCTTCGAATGCCTGGAGCATGGGAGTGCCGGACAGCCGATGGCCCTGTTGGTCGTAGAGCTCGGCCGTCTGCAACCTGAACTCCGCCGACAACGGCTGACCGTCAAGCAGTACCGGCTTGCCTTTGACAACGGTTCGCCCCTTCCAATAGCCAATGGTAGCGCAGCCGTCAGTGGTATTGATGCCGATGGTCGCAAGGGTGGCAACCTCTACCCGCAGCAATTGGCCTTCGGCGGAAAGATGCGGTTCAGAGTAAGTAACAAAGGCGCAACCGGTGTCATCCAGCCCATATCGGGCCGTGTTGTCCGGCCCTTTAAACATCTCCCGTACGGCGAGAAACCGAAGTTGCGGGTAAGTGAGGAATATGGGGATAGCGACCGTTTCGGAAAACGCCGGCAACGGTATGAGAATCAGGCCCGACAACAGAACAGTGTGCAGAATCCGTGTCAGGGGTGTTAGCATGCGTCCTCCATCGACCAGACGTCTGTAAACTTTCTGGATCGCTTTCAAATACCGAAAGGTCCTGTAGTTGTTTTATCAAAATTGAATTCCATACCGCACCCCCAAGACATCGAGCCCTTCATTCGGATCGGCCAGATAGGCATTCGATATGTGAGCGAAAAGAATCGAGATTCGGTGACGCGTGCCGACCGTCACACCGATTTCTATCGGAATTCTGAACAGGACCCTCGACCCGAGCGCTTTCTTTTGGTCGTCGTTGGTTTCGAGATCACCGTTGTGAATGGCCAGGCCGAGGCCTGTGTTAAAAAAGACGCCGGCTTTGGACACAAACTCCCATATTAACCCGCCGTACAGGGTGCTGGTGTCACCCTGGTTGTTGACCGTCACACCGAGGTTGGGCAGGATGCTGCCCCTCCAGAGTAAAAATCCGGGCTTCTTGAAGACGATCTCGGCATTCACGTCGAAACCGCCCTCGACCCGCGACCCGCTCCACAAGCCGTTCACATCGTGATCCAGTAAACCGATGCGGCATCCGTATAGAAGGTTGGAAACAACATTTTTATCCGCCGTTTCCTCCGAAGAAGCAGGTAAAGTCAGTCCGGCAGTGAGCCATATAAGAGTGAACAGGAAAGCGGATTTTCGAATCATTATGTGTGAAATGCTGTCATTAGCCGCTAAGGAACTTTGGGAAAAAGCATTCGGGCCAATTCAGACAGGGCACACCATGGCCCATCCGGGCAATGCGCCCGTGTGTCATATGCCGGCAGATCTTTCTTACCAGGCGCAGGCTCCACTTGTAAAGCTTGGGAAGGCTTTGCGCATATCACGGGTAAAGTCGGGCGCGGCCGCCGAAGCGCCCTTTCCCGGAGAACCAGGAGGGTCGGTCTTGAAATTGAAAAAATGGATGAACCACTGCGTAGGCGACCCCAATAGGTGTACGGTGTCAGTGCGAATGAATTGAAACCGATACTTGTATATTTGGTAAAATCCCGCTAAATAAACTCCTGGATTGTGAAATGGCTTTTTTCCCTTTCTCCCAGACCTGTCAATCCAACCGTTGAACATTTTTCCATTTTTTTCTCAAAGGAGGACGTCTTATGGCTAGTGCAGAACCAAGTGGCAACCCGGGTGTCGTCGGACTCGCGGGATTCGGCATCACGACCCTGCTGCTGCAGTTCCACAACGTGGGCTGGTGTGGTGTCGGTCCGGTCGTTTCTTTGGCATTCGTATTCGGTGGCATGGCGCAATTGATCGCCGGATACCAGGAGTTCAAAGTCGGCAACAATTTCGGTTACAGTGCCTTTGTTTCATATGGGGCCTTCTGGATCGCCCTGGGCATCATCTTCCTGCTCAACCACTTCAACGTGTATCATTCCAGCACGACGGATCTGGGGTGGTTTCTGATCGGTTGGACAGTTTACACTTTTATCATGTGGATTCCCGCCATGAGAATTCACGGTGCCATGGCCATTACCTTTACCCTGTTGCTGATCGGATTCATCCTACTGGACCTGGCGCATTTCGGATACCCCGAGTTGACCAAGGTGGCCGGATACGAGCTGATGCTGTGCGCCGCCTCCGCCCTTTACATGATGGCCCACGTGATTTACGCTCAGGTTTTCGGGCGCAATATCCTTCCTGTTGGAAAGCCGTGGCTCAAATAAGGATTAACCGTCATCCGCCGGCAGGTTCGCTCCTGTAAATGATAAAGGTCGCTGGCCGCGCATGCAGTTTGCTTAACGCTTTTTGATTTACACCTACACCCGGTCCCTTCGATTCAGGGGAGAGCCTGATTCTGGCTTTTCGCGATCCCATCGAAAACCGCAGAAATCGAAACAGAGGAGAAGGCAATGAGAAAATTTTTCGTCTTGACTCTAGTATTGACGGGTTTCCTCCTGGCAGGAAATGCGATAGCCGCCGACGAATCGGCCACGAAAGAGGAATGTGTCATAAAAAGCCATGAAGCGGCCGCGCTCGTCAATTCCAAGGGCCTGGAGGAAGCCATCAAGCAGATCGGCAATCCCAAGGGACCGTTTGTGTGGAAGGATTCCTATGTATTTCTGATGAACATGGACGGCAAGATGCTGGCCCATCCCTTTCAGCCGGAACTGACCCAGCAACCGCATCTTCTGCTCATGACCGACCCCACGGACAAGGCGCTTTTCGTTCATTTCGTCAACCTTGCCCGAACGGTGGGACACGGCTGGGTCGAATACATGTGGCCCAAACCGGGGAAAAGCACCCCCTCAAAAAAGTTGACCTATATATACAGGGTCCCCAATCAGGATGTCTTCGTCGGAGCCGGTGTGTATGTCGGTGGAATGGTTTATTGATCGGTCTTCATCAATGACCGGCCTGTTTCCGTAAAAAAGGGTGATTTTTCGCCTGCTACGTGCATCCACGTCGGCAACCACAGCCGGTGGCAGATTCAGGAAACCGGGCACACGGGTTTCAATCGGTAGAACCGAAAGAAAAAATTCTCGATCGGCAGAATTTCCACGTCGCAGAAACCCGCGTCGGCCGCGTAGCGTTTGAGCGTGCCGGCCCGCATGATGGTTCCGGTTCCGGCAGAGGGCTGATCGGCCATGCCGGCCGGCAGGCAGTGCAGCACGCTGAACCCGTAAAGCAACTGCTCGACCTCGCTGCCGTGCGGTGCAAAGACGTCTGCGACCCGCTCGTCCATAACGAGCACGGAGCCGCCTTCACCTGCCAGGTTCAGCATTGTCCGCAGCGCTCCTACCGGGTCGGCCAGATCATGAACACACTCAAATGCGGTCACTAGATCATAGCGGCCCTTCAACGCCGGGTCACTGGCATCCCGGACATGGAAGCGCACGCGGTCGGCTACACCACCGTCTTTGGCATTATGGCTGGCAGTCTCCACCGACGGATGATCGAGATCGTAGCCGTCGACGTTTACTTTAGGATAAGCCCGTGCGATGCCGATGCTCGACCAACCCAATCCGCAGCCGATGTCGGCCACGCGGGCCGGCGGGTCGGCTCTCAACCGGGCGTGCAGATCGGGAATGGACGGCAGCCATTCGCTGCCCATCAACTTAAGAAACATGGCCCTGTTCATCGCGGCCTGACCTTCCCGTAAATCCGCACCGTAGTCTCCGAAAGGAACGCCTCCGCCATTGCGATAGGCCTCCAGCACTTGGGGCACCGGGCGCACCGCGCCAACGACGATCTGGCTCAGCGGCGCCAGGTAATTCAGACTCTCCGGTTCGGCCAGCACTTCGGCATGGGCGGCTGGTAGTCTGAAGCGCCGGGAGGCCTCATCGGCGTGCGTATCTTCCACCTCAAGAATACCGACACTCGTCTGCTGTTCCAACCATTCCTTTACGTAGCGCCTGTGGGTTCCGGTTTTATCGGCCAGCTCCGCAATGGTTGTCCATCCATTTCCGGCCAGGGTGGCGTAGTATCCGAGCCTGTGCCCCATATAAACGGTGAAGGTTTCGAAGGTGCCCCGTGCTGACCGCAGCAGACGCTCTAAAAAGCGGTCACGCTGCTGTTCATAAGTATTGACGTCATCCATGGTGATTCCTCCATCGAACATAAAGCGGTTGACGATGATGTCGTCTCATATTGTCCGGGGGTGCATCGTAGAGATTGACAATTCGTCCAAGTCCGGCAGGACAGGAAACGACCAGAAGGAGGTGCAGGCAGTTGCAGCCACCCGTTCACAAA
>JBDNAO010000225.1:0-6534 GCA_039768375.1 Desulfobacterales bacterium
AACGGTGAACCTTTGAACCGATATCGCTTCAATCCTTCAACCCTGAACGGGGAACGGTGAACCTTTGAACCGATATCGCCCATCGGGTGAATCATCTTTACATCAGCCACAGCAGGCCGATCGTTCCGGCTACGCTGCCGAGAATCCACCAGTCCCGCGGACGGGCCAGGAGCAGGGGGTCGGTGCGTGTCTCCGTGTAACACCTGGCTTCCATGGCTTCGGTGAACCGGTCGGCCGACAGAAACAGTCGCCGCAGGAAGGGAATCGCAAAACAGGTGAGACGATAGAAAGGGTTTCGGCGGGATTCGACGCCGCGGGCGCGCTGGGCATCCAGGGTCGCACCGGCCTGCAGAAAGACCAACGGAATGAAGCGCAGTACAAGCCCCAGCATGGTACCGATCCGTTGGGCGGGAAGCCTCGGAAAGGGCCGCAGGAACCACACCACGGCCGCCTTGATTGCCGCCGCGCGCGTGGTCGCCACGAACAGGAGCCCGAAAAAAACGACCAGGAAGAGCCGCCAGACAGTCACGGCGCCGGCCTGTATCCCCTCACGGGAGACCGGCAACCACGGCAGATCCGGCAGCGGAGCGCCGGGAGTGGTAAAGGCCCTTGCGGCAAAAACCAGCACGAGCAGCAGCAGAAAATACCGCAGCTCGGTGAGAATCCCCCGCAGTGAAAGGCCGAGGCGTCGCGCCGCTATGGCCGAGATCAGCGACATAACGGCCAGCGGCAGGGGGCGGCAGTTCATCGCCGTCAGTATGAGCATGAATAGGGCACCGAATTTAAAGCGAACATCCAGCCCGTGTAGCACGGACCTTCCGGGCCGGTACCCGAACGCGTTCAGGTGAGCCACGACTCTGCCTCCAGGCCGAGCCGGGACACGCACGGCGCCCGCACGCCGAAGGACTCGATCTCTCCGACGATGTCACCAGGCGGCCCGTCTCTGACGACGTGGCCACCGTTCATCACGATCAGCCGGTCGGCGTGGTAGATGATTTTTTCCAGGTCATGGGTGGCCACCACCAGGGTGTGCCCGGCCTCCTGCAGCCGCAGCATTTCGCGCAGCACCTGCCGGGTGCCAGGAAAGTCGAGGCCGGCAAGGGGTTCATCGAAGACGACAATCTGCGGGTGCATAGCCAGAACCCCGGCGATCGACAACCGGCGCTTCTCACCGCCGGAAAGGGCCTGCGGCGTCTGATCGGCGAGAGTCGTCAAACCCACCGTCTCGAGGGCCGCATCGACCCGCGCGCCGACTTCGGCAGCGGGCAGGCTCAGGTTCTCCGGCCCGAAGGCCACGTCCGCGGCTACGGTCTCGCCGACGATCTGGCTGTCGGCGTCCTGAAAAATCATCCCCACCAGCCGGCGGGCCCGGCGCAGGTCACTCGCCACAGTCACGCCGTCGATCCTGACGGTGCCCGATTGAGACCGCAGCAAACCGTTGAGGTGTTTCAAGAGAGTCGTCTTGCCCGAGCCGTTGGGGCCGGTGATAACCACCAGAGTGCCTTTTTCGATTCCCAGGCTGATCCGTTCGAGACCGAGGGTCCCGTCCGGATACCGAAAGCAAAGCGTATCGATGTCGATGATGGGCATAGCCGGTCGCGAATCTTGAGTTGTCGGTTACGGGTTGCGGGTTACGGGTCTCGGGTTACGGGTTACGGGTTCAAAGACGCCTCTGGCCGACCAGTCTGATCGAAGAAGAAACTCTTAAGCATTAGTGAAAAATTCCAAATCGCAAATAACAAATAATAAACAAATCACAATGACCAAAATTCAAAATGACAAACCTGTTTGGGTCTTTGGATATTGAAATTTGGGATTTCATTGAAATTTGGTACTTGAAATTTGATATTTCTGAATAGATCAATAGCCGGGATAGTACCTCTAAAGATTACCTTTCTAATGGGCATGGTGCCGTTAAGTTTCACACGAGGGTTGCGGGTTATAAGTTTCAAGTTTCTATTTGCAGGTTACGGGGTTCGAGTTTCGAGTTTCAAGTTTTCATTTTCGGTTTACCGGCCGTCGGTCGGACGCGCATGGCCGATGATCGGGCGCAGGGCCCGGGCGATGGGGACGGCCACGGCAATTTTCACGGCATCCCCCGGCAGGAAGGGCAGCATGCCGGCCGCCAGCGCCTTGGACCAAGACAGGCCGGTCAGCAGCTTCAGACCCAGGAGACCGCAAGCGTAAAGCGCCGCAGTGCCGCACAGCATGGCCGCCACGTCCCCCAAAGGACGCCGACCGGCTTTTTGAGCGATCCAGCCAATCAGAAACACCGCCGGCAGATAGCCGATCAGGTATCCACCGGTAGGGCCCAGAAAACGACCGATGCCGCCCGTGCCGCCGGCAAAAACCGGCAGGCCGCAGGCACCGGCCAGCAGGTAGATCCCCACGCTGGCCAGGCCCCAGCGAACGCCCAGCAACAGCCCCGCCAGATAGACGAACAGGTTCTGCAGGACGATCGGAACCGGCCCGATCGGCAGGGCCAGAAAGGCGCCCACTGCCGTCAGAGCCGCAAAAAGGGCCGCAAAGACGATCATGCGCAGCGGCGGCGCTTTCGATCGGCTCATGCCCGTTTCTCTCCTTTCATCGTCCGGAGACGATCAATGATATCTCAAGGTTCATCGAGAAACACGGGTTCTTGACAAACCGCTCGGTCGCCTGTTCGAAGGACCTCGGCTCACAAGTGAAAACAGTCGCCATAGATGACGGTTTTGCGCGAACCGTCGGAGAGCTGAAGAATCAGCGATCCGTTTTCATCTACATCGACCGCCGTTCCGGCCACGGTTTCACGCTGGGTGACGATTTCGACCCGGCGGCCGAGGGTAACGCTGTGGGCCTTCCATTCCGCTATGACGTCCGCCTCTTCGATCGTCGCCAATCGCACCTCAAGCGCCTCCAGGTAAGCCTGCAAGAGACGAATGCGTGAGACCGGTCGGCCCAGAATCTTCTTGAGGGTCGTCGCAATGGCTGCCACGCCGGATGGGTCGTTGTTGACGTTGAGACCGATGCCCACATTGACGTAGGCCATCCGGTCGGTTTCGGCCTCCATTTCCGAGAGCATACCCGCCAGCTTACGTTCCTTCACCAGTATATCGTTGGGCCACTTGACTGCAGCCGCCACATCGAAGTGACTCTCCAGCGTCAGGACCAGGACCAGCGCGGCACAGAAACTCACACGCGCGCTCATCAACGGCGGAAGAGAGGGCCGCAGGACCACCGTAAAGTAGAGGCCGCCCGCCTCCGAATGCCAGCTGCGTTGCAGTCGCCCGCGGCCTTTCGTCTGGCGGTCGGCGACCACCACCGAAAAAGGTGGGCACCCGTCGCGAGCCAGCTTGCGGGCGATGTCCATGGTCGAGGAGACTTCCGGAAAATAGTGTACCGTCTCTTCACGTCCGGGAAATTCCCACGGCAGCGGGGTGTCCGGCGAACCGTCGAGACGGTAGCCTTTGGCAGACGCCTCGATGGCATAGCCGAACTCCTGCAGTTTCCGGATCTGCTTCCAGACCGCCGTTCGGGAAAGGCCCAAGGCGGTGCTGAGGATTTCTCCCGAGACGGTGTCGCCCTCTGTCCGCAGTAGGTGCAGGATTTGTCCTTTGGTGTCGCGCATGGTCGTTCTTTCGTTTCGTCAACCATAAAGATATGATAGGTTAACGAAATAAACCGGCGCCGTCAATTAGAAAACCGGTGTCTCCAAGGGAGCTTATTTTAGAAACGGCTCTCGTTAGGAAGAAATTGTCCTTGAATAAATCTAAATTCTGACCTATTTTAAATCTTAAAATAATGCCGAATAGAGATTGAGGATTTAAAAATGAAGCCACTAAACATTTCACAGAATATCATTTCTTTGTCAGAATTCAAAAGCAAAGCGTCAAAGATGCTCCATGAAATCCAGACTTCGCACCGTCCCTTTGTCATCACCCAAAATGGCAAAGCAGCTGCCGTCCTCATTTCCCCCTCCGATTTTGATCTTCTCACAGAGCAGGTTCGTTTCGTTGAGGCTGTAAAAAGAGGATTGGCAGATGCAAAAAATGATCAGGTTTTTCCAGATGAAGATTTGGATAAAGAGCTGTGAAGCTTTTATGGACCGAAACAGCCAAACAAGATCTGAAAGCTATTCGTCGATATATCGCCACCGACAATCCTGCTGCGGCCAAACGATGGGTTGATCGTTTAAGAACACGTGCCAGAAACGCTCTCCATGCGCCACTTGCAGGCCGTAAAGTGCCGGAATTCATGCGCGACGAAATCCGTGAACTGATCGAGGGAAACTACCGAATTGTATACCAGGTGTTTGAGGATCGTCTGGTGGTCCTGACCGTTTTTGAGGGACATGCTCTTTTCCCGGATGATAAAATAGGTGGTTTCCATCCATAAATGCCCCTTTTCCGCAACTCCCCGCCTGCTTCGGGACAGGTCGGTGTCAATCACGCCGTGGGCGTGACAGGTCTGGAATCGCTTGTGTAGCGCACAGGAGTGCGCCTCCGCGCAATGCCGCTGATTTCCTTGAACTTGTGGAAAATCGCCCTACTTGAGGACTCGGACGATACGCGGGCGGTATTCGGTCTTGCGGGCCATGCGGCTGCTGCGCACCCGGATCAGGATGAAAGCGAGCACGAAGCAGACGCCACCCAGGAGAAGGGAGAAAAAAGATGGATCATACTGTAGCGCCGGGCCCAGTATCTGGCCGACGATCGCGCCCAATATCAGGAGCAGGATCGGAAAAACATAGAGCATGAAAGAGACTTTGAGCAAAGCACCGGATGCCACCCGAAGCACGATCCGGTCACCGACCACGGCCCTTGCATCGTTGAAGGCCTCCACCTCCATCTCCGCGTCGTCGTCCCCCTTGATATGGCACGACTGGCGGGAGGCACATCCTTCGCAGGCGCTGGTGCGGGAGGTCTTGACCCAAGCGGTTGCCGAACCGACCCGGGTGACAATGCCTTTCTCGGTTGCCATGAGAGTCTGTCAGCCTGCCTTTCGCTCCTGTTCGGAAACCTGGCGGTAGCAGATAAGGCCGCATTGCAGACAGCGCCCGGCCTCGAACCGCGCGGTGTTCTCATCGAATCCGAGTTCGAGTTCCGTAAACTCGTCCGGGCCTTGCGCATCGCACAGCGGCATGATGCGGCGTGCCGCCGACTTGACGTTCTCGACGTGATCGACGTTCTGGATATACGCGTTCGGAGTTACCACGTTGTCGGGCAGATCCAGCGGAATGCCGTACATGATCTCATGCACGGAGGCGGCGATGCGCCGGCCGGCCCCGATCGCCCGGATGGCCGCGCTGTAATCGGTGAAGACGTCGCCGCTGGAAAAAAGACCGGTTTGGGTGTGAAAGGCCGCTTCCTTGTAGGGGCTGATGCCCGTCCAGCGCACGGCAGAAGCGGTCGCCGCCGCCGGAGCGGCGCTTTCTTCGTCACCGGCCTCTTCTGCGACGACCTCCTTGACGATGGCGAGTTCGGGCACGCGCCCGCTGGCCAGCACAAGGGTGCCGGCGCTGATCGAGGCTGTCTCGCCGTTCACCAGATCGACCACATCGAGCATCGTCAGCCGGTCACCCTCACCGTGGAGCCGGACGATTCCGGCATTAAAGTAAAACTTTACATTTTCACTCACCAGAGCCTCTATATCGGCTTCTTCTAGTCCACAGCCGGCCCTGGTCTCTCTGAGCACGACCTTGACGGAACCCTGGCCCTGAGTCTTGGAAACCCGGGCCGCCTCGAGCGCAAGCCGACCGCCGCCGTAAATGACGGTGTCGCCGCTCAACCGAACCGCCGTTCCGTCTTGTCCCGCATTTTTGACGAAATCGAGCATCAAGTAGACGCCCGGAACCGGTGATTCCACCTCCCGGAAGCCCCCGCGTGCCAGGCGGCTGTCCCAGCCTCCCAGTGTCAGCAGAACCGCCTCGTTGCCGTCAGCGAGCAGTGACGCTATGGTGATGTCCTTACCGAGGGCCGCACCAGTCTCTGCCGTAACCCCCATCTCCATTACGCCGTCGATATCCCAGTCGAGGACCTCGGAGGGAAGACGTTCGGTTGCAATCGCACTTCTCAGAAGCCCACCGAGCTTGGAAGTGGCCTCGTAAACTTTAAGGGTATGGCCCAGCCGGGCCAGGAAAAATGACGCTGACAGCCCTTCGACCCCGCCGCCGATCACCGCGACCCGGCGGCCTGTATCCGGTGCCTTGAACGGCAAAACTCTCTCACCGGTCTGTTTTTCGTAGTCGGCCGCAAACCGTTTCAAGAAGTTGATCGCCACCGGTTGATCGACGAACTGCCGACGGCACTCGTTTTCGCATGGTCGCGGACAGATCCTGCCGATGACGGCGGGAAAGGGGTTGCGTTCCTTGATCACCTGAACGGCGCGATGATACTCGCCCAGGGTGATCTGACGGATGTATTCACAGATGTCGATCCCGGCCGGGCACGCCCGCTGGCAGGGGGTGGTGCACTCGTCGGTCTTGTACTCCCTCAGGATGCGCCGGGTAACCGATGACAGCGTTATGATGTGCTTGGGGCAGACGCGCTCGCAGGT
>JBDNAO010000226.1:0-5961 GCA_039768375.1 Desulfobacterales bacterium
CCCCAAGCATTTAGTTTGATCGAAGGGGAAACTTTTTAGTCGCGGTTAAAAATTCCAAATCGCAAATAACAAATAACAAAAAAATCACAATGACCAAAATTCAAAATTACCTAATTGTTTGGGTCTTTGGATATTGAAATTTAAGACTTCATTAAAATTTGGTGCTTGGAATTTGAGATTTCTGAATACCTCAATAATAGTGATAGTATCCATAAAGATTAACTTTCCATGGGGATAGTACCGTTAAGTTTCATATGAGCACCACCGCTGGTCGTTGAACGTCCAGTTTGATCGCAAAAGAAACTGTGCCATTTAGACGTAGTTTCATACAAGGGTTCCAGCAGGTTCATACCAAAAGGGTTTCGCATCGATGAGAGAGGGAGGAGAAAATGATGAAACGGATTTTTACAACGGCGATTTGGACGACGATTTTCCTTCTGGTTGCCGGGGGCATTGGACCGGCCCAGGCGGAAAAAGTGATCAAGGTCGGTATCGTGGACTGCTACAGCGGGCCTCCCAGCACGTATACCAATGACGTGCGTGACGCCTTCAAACTCGCCACCGACAGGATCAACGCCAAAGGCGGCGTCATGGGGCGCAAAATCGAATTTGTGACCCGCGACAGCAAGTTCAAGGTCGATTTAGGCCTGGCGGCCGCCAAGGAGCTGATCCTGCGCGAAAATGTCGACATTCTGATGGGCACCATCAACAGCGCCCTGGCCCTGGCAATTTCGGATTTTTGCAAAAAAGAGAAGCTGCCGTTTTTCGCCACCTTTGCAAAGAGCGACAAAATAACGGGCGCCGACGGCCACCGCTACGTCTTCTCGATGAATGAAAACACAGCCATAGCCGGCAAGGCCGCCGCCCAGGCGCTGGCCAAAATGCCTTACACCAATTACTGGATCGCCGGCGATGATTACGAATACGGCCACGCCCTGGCCGATGGCGTGTGGAACAATCTCACCCAACTCAAACCGGGCGTCAAACTCCTGGGGCAGTCCTGGTGGAAGGTGGGGGAGCCGGATTTCACGCCGTACATCACCGCAATTCTGGCGGCAAAGCCCGATGCCGTCATCATTGCCACCGGCGGCCGCGACTGCGTGCCCTTTTTAAAAGCCGCCAAGTCGACCGGGTTCAATGAACGCGTGCCGTTTTATATGCACACCGCCACCGAACTTTCGACCCTGATTCCATTGGGTGCCGATGCGCCGGAAGGTGTCCTGGGGACCTCGAATTATTTTTTCTACTATCCGGAAACCGCGGCCAACAAGGCCTTTGTGGCCGATTTCAAGGCGGCCTATGATCGCAACCCCAAGGTCGGAGCGCTTTACGGTTACATCACCGCCAACTTCATCGCCAAGGCCTATGAAAAAGCCGGCTCCTTAGACACCGAAAAGTTTATCGATGCCCTCGAAGGCATGACCATCGACAGCCCGGTCGGCCCTCTGACCATCCGTGCCTACGATCATCAGGTCATGTTTCCCATGTACATGGGGGTGACGAAGAAAGTGCCGCAGTACGATTTTCTGATTGCCGATAAAATCGTCACGATTCCCGGCAAAGATGTCATGCCGACCGTCGCAGAGATCAAAAAAGCCCGCGGTCAGAAGTAAACATGGGTTGAGCCCGTTGGGCCCGTTTAACCGGTTAAGCCAGTTCAATCGATTAGATCGGCTTATTTAAACTGGCCAAACTGCCCAAACCGACTCAACTGACAAACTGACAAAACCGACCTAACTGACAACCGGCTCAACGGGCTAAACGGGCACAACGGACCCAACGGGCCCAACCGGCTAAACTAATCCCATGGATGTGACCGCCCAGATCTCTCTCATCTCTCTTCTTCAACAGATACTGATCGGGCTCAGCCGCACGACCATTCTTTTTATCGTGGCCTCGGGTCTGAGTCTCGTGTTGGGGGTTTTACGCATTCCCAACGTGGCGCACGGTTCGCTCTACATGATCGGGGCCTTTCTAACCTTCACGGTCGCCTCGGTCAGCGGCCTGGGGCCGGCCGGGTTCTGGATCGCACTGATTGCGGCCCCCCTCGGCGTGGCCGCGATCAGCTTTTTCATCGAAAGAGGGCTGTTGTGCCATTTGTATGAGCGCGACCATTTGATGCTGCTGCTCTTTACCTTCGCCTTCACGCTCGTCTTCGGCGATGCGGTCAAGCTGATCTGGGGGTCCGACTACCGCAGTTTTTCACCGCCGGATTTTCTGCAGGGAGCGTTTGTGTTCGGGACCTTTTCCTTTCCGCGGTATAACCTTTTCCTGCTCGCCCTCGGCCCCCTGGTGGCCTTGGGGTTGTGGTGGCTGACCAATAAAACCAAAATCGGTAAAATTGCCCGTGCCGCGGCGGTGGACCGCGAAATGGTCGGTGCCATCGGCATCAACGTCAGCTGGGTTTTTGCTTTCGTTTACGTTATCGGTTGTTATCTGGCGGGACTGGGCGGGGCTTTGGTGGCCCCGACCCAAAACATCACCCAGGGCATGGATCACGCCGTCATCATCGAAGCCTTTCTGATCGTCATTATCGGCGGCCTGGGCAACATCTGGGGCGCCCTGCTGGGAGCCCTGATCTTCGGCTTGACTGACGCCGTCGGCATTTTGATCATTCCCCAGTTTGCGATTGTCTTGCCTTACATGGCCGTGGTGATCGTCTTGAGCATTCGCCCGAAAGGCCTTCTGAAATCGGTTTGGTAAAGGAGCCCGCCTTGATGGTCAACCGACGCTACCGCCTTGCAGTTCTTCTCTGTGGTTTAGTTCTTTTTTTCCTGGCGGCGCCGTCCTTTCTGTCACGCTACTATCTTTATTTGATCGGATTGATTTTAATCACCGGCCTCCTGGCGACCAGCTTGAACATGGTGCTCGGTTTCGGTGGAATGTATCAGTTCCACCACTCCGTATTTTACGGGGTGGGTGCCTACAGCTTCGCTCTGGTTTCCATGAAATCAGGACTGCCGCAGGCAGCAGGCTATGTGGCGGCACCGGTCATGGCGGCCCTGGCGAGCCTGATTATCGGGTTGATCACCATTCGGTTGTCCAAATTATACTTCGGAATGCTTCAACTCTCGCTCGGATCACTGGTATGGGCGATTGTCTACCGCTGGTACTCTTTCACCGGCGGCGATGACGGGATTCACGGGATCAATATTCCGGAGGCGATTGACTCGACCCGGGGCGTCTATTACTTCACGCTGATCGTCACGATCATTTGTCTGTGGCTGATGTTCCGGATGGTCAACTCGCCTTTCGGCAGGATCTTTCAGGGTATTCGGGACAATCCGGAGCGCACGGAAGCCATCGGTGTCAACGTTAAGAGCCATCAGTTGGTCGGGCAGGTCATTGCCGGCACATTCGCCGGTATTGCCGGAGCGCTCTTCGTCACGGTGGAGGGCAGTGTTTTTCCGGATCTTCTGTTCTGGACGCTGTCCCTCGAATTGATCATCATGTGCCTTCTCGGCGGTTGGTATGTCTTCCTCGGTCCCATGCTCGGGGCGGCCATCATCGTCGTGTTGCGGACCTTTGTCGGGATTTATACCGAATACTGGACCCTGGTGCTGGGTATCGTTCTCATGCTGCTGATCTACTTCTTACCGCAGGGAATTTTAGGCTATTTTCAACGCCGGCCGCTGTCGGGGGAACCCTAGTGGCGTGTCATCTTTGAAATGTCTCGGCTACCTTGAGCGATGCATTTAAACACTCATAAGGTTCCAGGTTCAACTTTCAGCACTGCCTCTGACTGCCGCCTCCAGTTTGATCGAAGAGGAAACTTTTGAGTTTCGGTGAAAAATTCCAAATCGCAAATAACAAATGACAAACAAATCACAATGACCGACATTCGAAATTCCAAACTGTTGGTTTTTTTATCTTATTTGAGATTTGGATATTGTAATTTGGAATTTATTTGTATTTTGGTGCTTGTATTTTGGTATTTGGCATTATTTCAATCGGGCGGGCAAGCCCTGAAATCTGAAACCTAAACCAACATTGCCGATGGTCATTGTTATGCACCCAGGCTTGAAATATCAAGCGGCGGACGACAGTGGATAAGACAATTTATGTGTGAATAGATACTATGGACAGTTCAGTTTGGAGCCGTTGATGCTGGAAGTAAAAAATTTAAATAAAACTTTCGACGGCTTTCAGGCCGTGAGCGGCGCCCGTTTGCGGGTCGAAAAGGGGCAGGTCGTGGCGGTGATCGGTCCCAACGGCGCCGGCAAGACCACTCTTTTCAACCTGATCACCGGCCAGTTGCGGCCCGACAGCGGCCGGATACTGTTTCAGAGCGAAGACATCACCGGTCTGAAACCCTATCTCATCTGTCGAAAGGGCATCAGCCGTTCCTACCAGGTCGTCAATATTTTCCATCGCTTGACCGTATTCGAGAACGTCCAGATTGCCGTGCTTTCTTATCAAAAAAGGAGCTTTCACTGGTATGCCGCAGCCCGAAAGATGGCTGTCGATGAAACACAGGCTATTTTAAAGAGTGTCGGCCTGGCCGACAAGACCGATCAAATCAGCGGCTCCCTTTCGCATGGTGATCAAAAGGTGCTGGAGATCGCCATTGCCCTGGGTAATGAACCGCAGTTGCTGATCCTCGACGAGCCCACGGCCGGGATGTCGCCCGAGGAGACGGGCCTCAGCCTGGCGTTGTTGAGACGCCTTTGCACCGATCAAGGGTTGACCATTCTCTTCTGTGAACACGACATGGGCATGGTGTTTTCCTTTGCCCACGAGATCATGGTGATGCAGCAGGGACAAACCATCGTTCAAGGTACACCGGCAGAAGTGAGAAACGACCCCCGAGTCCAGGCGGTATACCTCGGAGGGGCAGACAAATGCTCCGCGTAGTCGACATCCATTCCTATTATGGATTGAGCCACATTCTGTTCGGGGTGTCCCTGGAAGTCGCTGCCGGCGAGATCGTCTGCCTGCTCGGCCGCAACGGTGCGGGTAAAAGCACAACCATGAAAAGCATTATGGGCATCACGCCGCCGCGCCAAGGCACCATTCAATTCAAAGGCATTAACTGCACGGGCCAAAAACCCTATATGATGGCCCGCAGGGGAATCGGCTATGTCCCGGACGATCGGCGGGTCTTTGCCGACCTGACGGTCGGTGAAAACCTTGAAATTGCCGAGCGAGGACAAGAACGTGCGCATGCCTGGACCAAGGAAAGAATCTACGATTTTTTTCCGGCTCTGCGTGATATCGATTCGCGGCGGGCCGGATTTTTGAGCGGCGGCGAGCAGCAGATGCTCACCATCGGGCGGGCGCTGATGACCAACCCGGACCTGGTCTTGCTCGACGAACCGACCGAAGGCCTGGCGCCCTTGATCGTCAATATGCTCGAAGAGCAAATCATGCGCCTGAAGGAGAGCGGACTGACCGTGCTCTTGGCCGAGCAGAATCAAGCCGTGGCCCTGCGGTTGGCCGATCGCGGCTACGTCATCGACAACGGCGCTATCCGCTATCACGGAACGCGCCGGGACCTGGCGGAAAACGAAGAGGTCCGCCGCCAGTATTTAAGTGTTTAATCACCATATGGGATATAACGTTTTTGACAAATTAAACTTACTGACTCGCCCGTTTCATAATTTTTGATACTGCCGAAGTCGAAACACCCAGTTGCCTGGCAACTTCAGCCAAGGAAACCCCATGCGTCTTTACCAATCCAATTGCAATCCGCGCTCGAATCCTACTCGCTTCCTTGCGACGGCTGCCGCCTTTTATCTCTACAATAGATACTTTTTCATCCGCATAACACAAAAAAGTTAATTCAGTCCCTCACTTTCCCAACTATTTAAAATTATATCTTGACACAAGGAATATAGAATATCCCTCACTTTCTTCACTTTTCTCTTGCTTGGAAATTGTGTAACAATTCTGTTGACACTGTATCAAGATATGATACAATCTGGTACATGATAAAGAGTTTTAAGCATAAGGGACTTTCTA
>JBDNAO010000227.1:0-8071 GCA_039768375.1 Desulfobacterales bacterium
CGACAGCAGGAAGAACACAAAGGCCTGCACGAATGAGACGAAGATCCCCATGGCCATGATCGGCAGCGGCGCAAAAAAGGCACCGGCCAGCATAAACAGAATCATAAGAACCAGTTCGTGTCCCATGATGTTGCCGAAAAGCCGGAAAGAAAGGGACATAATACGGGCGAGGTGACCGATGAGTTCGATGACGAAAATCAGGGGACTCATCCACCAGACCGGTCCCAGGAAATGCTTGATGTATTTGGCACCGTGATACTTGACGCCAATGTAGTGGGTGAAGATAAAGACCGGCAGGGCGCAGGAGAGGGTCGTGTTGATGCTGGCTGTCGGCGGGAAGAATCCCGGAATCAGGCCGCACAGGTTGCACACCGCAATGTAGAGGAACAGGGTGGCGATGATCGGGAAAAACCACCGCCCCTCCTCGCCGGTGATGTCGACCATGAACTCTTCCATACCGGAAATCACGATTTCAAAGAAGTTCTGGCCCTTGGTCGGAATCATGCTGATGCCTTTGGTGGCAATCGCCGCACAGACGATCAAAAAAATCATGACAAACCAGCTGTAGATGACATAGGGGTAAGCGTGGGCAAAGTGCGCCGCCCCGGGACCGAACCATTCGAACACCTTGACGAGAAACAGATAGGGATGTTCCATCCTTAGACCGCCTCCTTGAAAATGAGTTTTTTTGCCTCGCGCAGGGTGGCGAGAATGATGCTGGCAACCACCACCGAAAGACCGAGAACCAGACCGACCGGGTTCACAAAGTGGCCGGCGATAAGCACAAAAATAATGAAGCCGCTCGCGATGAAGCGGATATAATACTTGGCCAGAATGGCATTGGATGATGCCAGATGGGGAGGTGTGAGGGCTTTTCTAAGAGTTTTGGACAGAAGGTGGAAATTCAGAGTAACCAACAGTCCCCCGAAAAAGATTCCCCGGGCAAATGCGGGCGGTGCGAGAATCAAGCCGGCCAGACTTGCAGACGCAAATAGAATCCAGTTGGAACGGGTGACAAAGGATAAGATTCGCTGCTGTATGTCCATCCGCAAACTCTCTCTCTTCCAGGCTGTCGCCTCAAAGATTGCGACTTTTTTTGATAGCCAGTCCGATGTTGCGATAGGCGGCGACAATACCAAGTCCCAGACCAATCAGGGTCAGCCAAGGGGTGGTCTGAAACACGGCTCTGTCCAGATAGACCCCTATGGCCAGTCCGATCACGATCGACAGGGCAACCGAAAAACCCAGACTGGAGTAAAAGGCCAACTCACGAAAGTACCGTCTGGATTCCCGTTTCATGACAGTTTGTAATCCCGCCGATAGACTGAAAGGCTTGGAATGCGCCCTTAAAACGTTAGAGCTCCTAACATAGGATCAGGGGCAAGTCAATGTAAAATTCAGATTTTTTTATAATCTCTTATGATTATCAACCATTTGAAATCTAAAGTACTTTGCGGAATTATCCTCGCAGACGCCCGCCCGCAGTCAGCTGGTCTCGATCGCTGTCCGGGCCGGTAGAAAACCATATGCTGCCGGCATCGAACACCGGACCGTCCAGACAGGCATGGTAGTATCGACCCGGTGCGTCCCGGGACGGTACGGCGCATCCCAGGCAGGCTCCCATGCCACAGGCCATCGCGGTTTCGATCGATACCTGGCAGATGACGCCGTGCGCGGCAGCGATACCGATGACACAGTCGAGCATTTGCAGCGGGCCGCAGGCAAAGACGACGTCGGGACGGCGGTCGGCAAGGGCGACATCGACCGGGTGGGTCACCAGGCATTGATCACCGGCACTGCCATCGTCGGTCGCGGTGTGAACCGGCAGATTCAATGCCGTGAATTCATCCGTGCACAGCAGGTCTTCGCAGGTTCGTCCACCGAGAAACACCTCGCAGTCCGAAGGATTCAGGTCGCTTGCTACCAGATGCTGCGCCAAAAAGACCATGGGCGCCACTCCCATTCCGCCGGCAACGATAAAGACCTTGCGGGCAGATGGCGGCAGGACAAAAGAGCTGCCGAGGGGGCCCAGGACGTCAAGAGTTTCACCCGGTTTTCGAGTGGCGAGCAAGGCCGTGCCTTTACCGACCATCTTGTAAAGCACTTCGATGCCCTCTACACGGTTGTCCTTTCGGATCAGCTTGTGAACCGAAAAAGGCCGCCTCAGCAACGGCTCCAAGCCCTCGGATACGCGCAGCATGACAAACTGACCCGGTTTGGTCCGCGTAAAACCGTGGCGGCACGTCAAACCGATTTTAAATATCGCCGGAGCGATCGCCCGGTTCCAGGCGATGTGAGCTTCTTGTTGAAACATGACGCTTCCTCATCGTAGGCCGATCACGGCCGCAAACCGGCCGGTGGTGCCTTCGCCGCGGTAGGAGAAAAACCGGTCGGTATGACAGCGGGTGCACAGCTTGCTGGTGAATATGTGCTCGGTCGGCACGCCGGCCTCGCACAGCTGGTCGTGACTGATGGCCCAAAAGTTGAAATGGTGATTGGCGTTCTTGTACGACCAGAGGGACCGTGGAATCTCCTTCCGGTAGTGCACGAACTCCGCGCAGCAGGGACCCAGCGAGGGGCCGATGCCGGCGACCAGATCACCGGCCGCTGTGCCGTAGGCAGCCGTCATCTCCTGCAGCGTACGGCCGATGATGTTGCCGATGCTGCCGCGCCAGCCGGAGTGGATATTGGCCACCACCCGCCGAACCGGATCGTACACCATAACGGCCTGGCAGTCGGCCACCTGGATCGTGAGATACCGCCCCTGTGCAGCGGTCACCAGGGCGTCGACCTTCGGCGGTCGGCCGTCCGGTGGGCCGGAGACGACTGTCACGTCGGTGCCGTGTACCTGCCGGGCAAACACCAGCTCGGTTGCCTCGAGACAGTGCCGGATGCACTCGCGGTTGCGGTCGACCCGATCCGGCGCGTCGCCGACGCTGAAGCTCGTATTGAGCGAGCGATACGGCGTCCGGCTGCAGCCGTCTCGACGGGTGAACACTGCGTGCCGGAGTTCCGAAAAATCCTTCAGATTCGGAAATTGCAGGTGGGCAACACCATTGCGGCGGTTTTCAAACAAGACGCTGTCTCGTAAGGTCGAATCGTTTTGAAATGAAAAATCCTCTCACAATTTTTCGTGGATGTCCATGGATTGTAATTTGCTTGTAACTTGTTATTTGCGATTTGATTTTTTTCACCTAAATTCAAACGTTTCCTCTTCGATCAAACTGGAGGCGGTGCTGAACTCTGAATCGAAGAGGTCCCATGTTCACCGTTCAGGGTTGAAAGATTGTAGCGATATAGGTTCAAAGGCTCACCGTTCCCCGTTCAGGATTGAAGGATTGAAGTCCTTCCTAAAACGCTCGTGTGAAACTACGCCAAAATGGCACAGTTTCTTTATCGATCAAACTGGCCGCTTTTCAGGCCAGCGGCTGGGCTGAACCCTGAACCTTTAAACGCTGAACCTTCTATCCCTATAACCGGGAAGTGTTGTCCGCTCGCCCTACCCTCCGACCATATGCAAGGACCCCGGATTCATACGGCCCGGGCCAGGGTCAGTACGTCGACCCTTGCGGCGCCGCTTTTAAGCAGCGTCTTGGCGCATTCGTCGGCCGTAGCGCCGGTTGTGTAAACGTCATCGACGAGGAGGATGCGCCGCTCTTCAATGACCGGCTTCTCGACGACCCTGAAGGCTTTTTTGATGTTCTGCAATCGGTCTTGGCGTCCCAGACCGGTTTGGGGTGTCGTCGGTCGGATGCGCAAAATGACTTCCTTCGCAATGACAACCGGCGGCGACAGTCCCGCCAATGGGGAGTCAGGCCCGGCCCAGTCCTTGACCAACACATAAGCCTGATTGAAGCCGCGGTGCCGGAAACGTCTTCTATGAAGCGGTACCGGCAAAACCAGATCGATATCCGCCTCGGGCCAGAAGCGCCGATAAGTCGAGGCCAGCAGCACTCCGAGCGGCTGCGCCAGTTGGATCTTGCCGTTGTACTTGAAAGCCCGGACCAACGCCATCATCACCGGCGTGTAAACGGCAGCCGCCCGGGCCCTGCGAAAGTGTCGCGGCCTCCTCAGGCACTCGCCGCACATGTGATCATCCCCCTCGCGGCTCTTGAACGGTACGCCGCAGGCCGTGCACAGCGGCAATTCGACCGGCACAAAGCCTTTCAGGCATTGCCCGCAGACGACAGACGACAGAATGCGCTCCCCGCCGGAAAATGCACCGGCGCCATTTTCGGTAAAGCGAGGCTCATCCGGGTTGTCCCGGTTCGTCCGGAAAAAAGAGCGGCACGAGGCGCAGCGGACCGGCAGAAAGGCATCTGTCAGCGAACGAACGATACGGAGAAAAACTCTTTGCAAAGGGATGCCGTATGGCGGCAGGTCACCGCCGGCTATCCGGCCGGGTGTCGGTTCTGTCTCTGCCTGGCTCGCGGGAACCGGAATCTGCGGCATCAGCGCGCCATGCGCTTGACGATTTCCGCGGCAAACTCTGAGCACCTGACCTCTCGCGCGCCGTCGATCTGGCGGGCCAGATCGTAGGTGACGACACCGGCCTTGACGGTCTCCTGCAAGGCTGTTCGGATTTTTTCAGCCGCCTCTTGCCAACCGATGTAGTCGAGCAGCATGGCTCCCGAAAGAATCAGTGAACTGGGGTTCACCTTGTCCAGTCCGGCATACTTGGGTGCCGTCCCATGGGTGGCCTCGAAGACGGCGCACTCGTCGCCGATGTTGGCGCCGGGCGCCATCCCCAGGCCACCGACCTGGGCAGCAAGTGCATCCGAAATATAATCGCCGTTGAGATTGGGAGTGGCGATCACGCTAAATTCATCCGGCCGCAGCAACACCTGTTGAAACAGCATGTCCGCGATCCGGTCCTTGACCACGACTTTTCCCTCAGGCCGTTTCCCGTCGTATCTTTCGTAAAGCTCGGCTTCGGTGATCGTGTCGTCGGCGAATCTCTCTCTGGCGACCTGGTATCCCCATTTTCTGAAAGCCCCTTCGGTATACTTCATAATGTTGCCCTTGTGCATCAGGGTGACACTGGGCAGTCGGTGCTTGACAGCGTGGGCGATGGCCCGAGCGACCAGGCGCTTGGTGTTTTTTTCGCTGATCGGTTTGATCCCGATCCCGGGCGTATCCGGCAAACGGACGCCCATTTTTTCTTCTAAAAAGGTCTTGACTGCCTCGGCCTCGCGACTGCCCGATTCCCATTCGATCCCCACGTATAAATCTTCGGTGTTCTCCCGGAAGACCACCACATCGATCTTCTCGGGATGCTTCATGGGACTCGGCACGGAAGAGATGTATTTCACCGGCCGCACACAGGCATAGAGATCGAGTTGTTTGCGGATCGCCACGTTCAGGCTGCGGATGCCCTTGCCTACCGGTGTGGTCAGCGGACCCTTGATGGCCGCCACTTGGCGTTTGATAGTCGCCAGCGTTTCATCGGGCAACCACTCACCGGTCTCCTGCTGCGCTTTTTCTCCGGCCAAGACCTCAAGCCAAGCGATCCCGCGCGAACCACTGTACGCCTGGGTCACCGCAGCGTCGAGCACCATGCGGGTGGCATGCCAGATGTCCGGACCGATGCCGTCTCCCTGAATGAAGGGGATAACCGGCCGGTCCGGCACACTCAATGTTCCGTCGCTCAAGTTGGTGATTCGTGATTCCTGGTTCATTGAACTCGCCCTTTCTGATGTGATGATGGTCCTGCCGCCCGTCGGTGCTTCACTCCGGTCGCCGCTTTCGCACCGCCGCTGCGCTGGCGGTAGGCCTCGTAGAGTGCCACCGCCGCCGCCGCCGAGGCGTTCAGTGATCCCACCGGTCCCCGTTGTGGAATGGAGAGCAAAAGATCGCAGCCCTGCTTCACCAGCGGCCGAATGCCTTTTTCCTCCCCACCGATAACCATTGCCACCGAACCTGTCAAATCGACCTCGAAAACCGACAGCTCGGCGCTGCGGTCCATTCCGTACACCCACCAGCCGCGGCCTTGCAGGGTCCGTATGGTCGCCGACAGATTGGTCACCTGAACCAGGTGCAAATGCTCCAGGGCGCCGGCCGAGGCTTTCGAAACCGCCGGCGTAGGTCCGGCGGCACGATCGCGGGGAATGACGACACCCTCGACACCCACACCGAGTGCCGTCCGAATGATCGCTCCCAGGTTCTGCGGATCAACGATGGTATCCAGTAAGACCAGGAACCGGCTCGGGTCAGACGCGGATGCCTGTGTTAGCACGGTTGTCAGGTCGACCAACGGATATGGTCCGACCCGCGCGGCCGTTCCCTGATGCGCGATATCGCCCACAATCCGGTTCAACTGCGTCATCGCCACCCGCCGGACCGGAATATTTTTCGATGCCGCAACCGACTCAATTATCGACAAGCGTTTGGAAGAACTGTCGGCGACCACAAACACTTCGCGGAAAATACGGCGACTGGCCGCAAGGGCCTCAGCCACGGGGTGAATGCCGTAGAGAAGCTCGGTTTTCATTTGCTCCTCTCGAGGTTTCCGCCGGCAGCGGAAGACCGGCCGGCGGTGATAATCGCCGTCAATTCGTCGATGGCCTCTTCCAGGCGGTCATTGACCACGATGTAACGGTAGCGCTTTCTACGCCTGATTTCCGCGGCCGCGTTGTCGAGTCGTTCGGATATGGACGCCGCACTGTCGGTTCCACGGTCCTGCAACCGCTGCCGCAGCACCGCAAGCGACGGCGGCATGATGAAGATCGTCACGCTGTCCGGATAGCGTTTCAGAATCTGTTCCATGCCCTGAACATCGATATCGAGGAGCACGTCGCACCCCTTACCGAGCGCCCGGTCAATAAAATCGGCCGAGGTACCGTAATAGTTCCCGTGGACTTCGGCCCATTCCGCCCACTTATCGGCGTTGATGTCCTTGCGGAATTCTGCCTGTGTAACGAAATGGTAATCGATCCCGTTTTTTTCCTCACCACGGGGACGGCGGGTAGTGTAGGAAACCGAGTAGCGCAGATCGGGCAACCGTTGCCGCACAGCCCGACAAAGAGTCGATTTCCCGGCCCCCGACGGCGCAGAAATGATGAACAGCCGACCGGTGGAGCACCGCGTCCCGTCACCCCGGGACGGCAACCAGGGATCGGCGGATGGCGTCGACGACGTCATCCCGGATTAAACCGCTTCCTTCAGCGTCGTAAATCGCTGCGAGATGGTCTCGGCCTGAATAGCGGACAGCACGATGTGGTTGCTGTCCAGCACGATGATCGATCGGGTGCGTCGCCCATGGGTGGCGTCGATCAAGCGGTTGTCGTTGCGGGCTTCATCCTTTAGCCGCTTCATCGGCGCCGAATTGGGGGAAACGATGGCCACGACCCGCTCGGCAACAAGCGTGCTGCCGAAACCGATGTTCAAGAGCTGCTGTTCCATGTGTGTCTCCGTTGGCCGGTTAGCCCGTTGGCCCGTTAGCCGGTGGGCCCGTTTGCCCGTAAACGGACTAACCAGGCATAGGATTGAGCGGGATCTATCGTAATACTTTTTGGTCTAATTCCGGAAATCAACCGCCGAATTGCTGAGAGCTTTCGCTATAACCGGTTACAAAGTTAAACCGGTTCAACCGGCTCAACGGGTTAACGGGCTCAACCTTTTATTCTACATTCTGCACCTGTTCCCTGATCTTCTCCAATTCGGCTTTCACGTCGACCACCATGTGGGCAATCGCCGACGTATCGGTCTTTGAGCCGATGGTGTTGAATTCCCGGTTGAGTTCCTGCATTAAAAAATTCAATTTACGTCCGGCGGGTTCTTCCGCCAACATGAGAGACCGGAACTGAGCGAGATGACTGGCGGCGCGAACGATCTCTTCGGTGATATCGCTTCTTTCGGCCAAAACGGCCGCCTCTTGCATGATCCGGTCGCCGTCGATGGCGATGATGCCGTCGGTCAGAGCAGAAATACGCTCCTGCAGCCGGTCCCTGTATTTTTCCAGCAGACCGCTCGCAGCCGCTTCGACCTGCTCCAGGATGAGAGCGATGCCGTCAATGCGTTGACCGATGTCGGCGGCGATGAACTCGCCTTCCCGGCGGCGCATCGTGTCGAG
>JBDNAO010000228.1:0-9752 GCA_039768375.1 Desulfobacterales bacterium
AACGCTCATGGTCTTTCGGGCTGCCACGATGCATGAAAATGACGCGCCGGAGTCCGGATAATCGGTTGCGAAAAGCGGCTGACTGTCTGAGTCGCTTACGGGGTCTTAGACCAGACCCAATGCCGATGCCGCCTGGAAGGCACGACCTTCAAGCTGCATTCGAACTCATTATTCGAAGACGGGACTGGGCCGGGCTTAGAGCCCGTTGGCGGCGAGTTTCAGCCGTCTTTCGCAACCGATTTTCCGGGCGGAGGCGCCTACCTCATTTTCGGGATAAATTACAACAATCAAAAAACAAATAAATCACAATGACTTAAATTCTAATATCCAAACCATATGATGTTGAAGAAAGAACATTTCAATCAGCAATATTGGAGCAATCAAAATTTTCGGTTTACAGTACCTTCTTCAGCCATCGGCCGGTGTGGGAAGCCGCATTGCCGGCGATGTCCTCCGGCCGTCCGAACGCCACCAAATAGCCCCCGTCGTTGCCGCCTTCCGGCCCCAGGTCGATGAGGTAATCGGCCGTTTTGATCACGTCCAGATTGTGCTCGATGACGACAACCGTATTGCCGGCGTCCACCAGTCGATTGAGAACCTCGAGCAATTTGCGGATATCGTCGACATGCAGACCGGTGGTGGGCTCGTCCATTATATAAACGGTTTTACCGGTCCCTTTTTTGCTCAGCTCGCGCGCGAGCTTCACTCTCTGGGCTTCACCGCCCGAAAGGGTCGTGGCCTGCTGACCGAGCTGAATATAGCCCAGTCCGACATCGACCAGGGTCTGCAGTTTGGAGCGGATGTTGCCGATTCTTTCAAAAAAGGCCAGGGCCTGGTTCACGGTCATCTTCAGAACTTCGGCGATATTCTTGCTTTTGTAACGGATCTCGAGGGTTTCGCGGTTGTAGCGCCGCCCCCGACAGACGTCGCAGGTAACATAAACGTCCGGCAGAAAATGCATCTCGATCTTGACGATGCCGTCGCCGCCGCAGGCCTCACAGCGCCCGCCCTTGACGTTGAAGCTGAAGCGCCCGGGCTTGTAACCCCGGACACGCGCTTCCGGAGTGCGGGCGAAGAGGTCCCGGATGTGGTTGAAGACACCGGTATAGGTTCCCGGGTTGGAGCGCGGCGTTTTGCCGATCGGTGACTGGTCGATGTTGACGACTTTGTCAATTTGCTCCAGACCTTTAACCGCCCGGTGAGCTCCCGCCGGTATACGCGCGCGGTAGATCCTTTGAGCGAGGAGGTGATGCAGTGTTTCCAGGACCAGGGTCGATTTTCCGGACCCGGAAACGCCGGTTACGCAGATGAGCATTCCGAGCGGAAAGGACACATCGAGATGCTTCAGGTTGTTGGCCGAGGCTCCTTCGATGACGATTTCACGGCCATTGCTGCGCCGGCGCTGCCGAGGCACCTCGATCCGCCTTCGGCCGGAGAGATACTGACCGGTCAGAGAGGTTTCCTCATCGAGCAGCCGGTCGGGCGGGCCGGCAAAAACCAAACGGCCGCCGTTGATTCCGGCACCCGGTCCCATGTCGACCACGTAATCCGCAGTTCGTATGGTTTCTTCATCGTGTTCGACTACCAGAACGGTGTTGCCCAGGTCACGCATCTGCATGAGGGTTTGAAGCAGGCGACGGTTGTCGCGTTGATGAAGGCCGATGCTCGGTTCGTCGAGAACATAGAGGACCCCGGTCAGCTTCGAACCGATCTGGGTGGCGAGTCGAATGCGTTGACTCTCGCCGCCGGAAAGAGTGGCTGCAGGGCGATCGAGTGTCAAATACGAGAGCCCCACGTTGTTCAAAAAACCGAGGCGCTCATCGATTTCCTTAAGGATCCGCTCGGCAATTACTGCCCGCTGACCTTCCAATTTCAAACCGGAGTGGAAAGACTGCGCTTGCGCGATTGACATCGCGGAAATTTCCTGGATGGCCAGTCCACCGACTTTGACCGACCGGCTTTCGCGATTGAGCTTCGCCCCGCCGCACTCGGAGCATGGGCGAAAGTTCATGAACAATTTGATCTCTTCTCTGACCTGGAAGGAATCGGTTTCCGCGTAGCGGCGCCGTAATTTAGTAATGATGCCCTCAAACGGTTTTTTATAGGTGTATCGGCGTTCGCCGCGTTCGAAATAAAACGGGATTAAATCCTTGCCGGAACCCTGCATCAGAACCTTTTTGAAGTGCTTGGGCAGGTCCTTGTAAGGCGTATAGATGTCGACGCCGTAATGGGATGTCAGTGCATCCAGAAATTCAATAAACTGCATGGTGCTGCGATTGGCCCAGATGGCGACCGCGCCTTCCCGCAGAGACAGTTCCGGATTCGGGACAATGAGTTGCGGATCGAATTCGGTCGTGGTCCCCAGACCATCGCAGCGGGGGCAGGCGCCCTGGGGCGAGTTGAACGAGAAACTGGCGGGCGTGAATTCAGGGTAACCGATGCCGCAGCGAAGACAGGTCGCTTTCTCGCTGAACTGGATCGTTCCACAGCCCAGCATGTCGACGGTCACATTTCCGTCGGAAAGTGCCAGAGCGAGTTCCAGAGAATCGGCCAGACGATTGTGAATTTTTTCTGTGACGACCAGACGATCGACTACCACGTCGATGCTGTGAGGTTTACGCTTGTCGAGCACGTCGATCGCCTCGATTTCGAGGATTTCGCCATCGATCCGCACCCGTGCAAAGCCGTCCTTGCGTAACCGTTTGAGAAGCTTTTCGTGCGCGCCTTTTTCGGCATCAACCAGCGGGGCCAGGATGATGATGCGGTTGCCGGACGGCAGGGCCAGAATCCGGTCCGCGATCTGGTCGATAGACTGGGGACTGATCGGATCACCGCAGCGATGGCAGTGGGCCGTGCCGACGCGAGCGAAAAGCAGCCTGAGATAGTCATAGATTTCGGTTACGGTGCCCACCGTGGAGCGCGGATTGTGACTGGCGGTCTTTTGCTCGATGGCAATGGCCGGCGACAGTCCTTCGATCAGATCGACCGCGGGCTTCTCCATTCGTTCGAGGAACTGACGGGCATAGGTGGAAAGGGATTCCACATACCGGCGCTGTCCCTCGGCGTAAAGGGTGTCGAAGGCGAGGCTCGATTTGCCCGATCCCGAAAGACCGGTGATCACAATAAGCCGGTTGCGCGGCAAATCCAGATCGACATTTTTTAAATTGTGCACCCGTGCGCCGCGGATGACAATCGTATTGTGTGCGTCCATCGTTTGATCCGTTCAGGTTATCCGCAATCTTTCAGCATACTACAGATCTTTACGACTTTTTCAAACAAAATCAGGAATAGGGTGCCGATAAACTGCGTTTGACGATGGCTGGCCTCTGAGGATCCTGTATTATAAAAATTAAAGAAAAAAGGCGAAAATAGGAGAAATTCAAAGATTGCTTTTTTGTATCCACAATCCTTTCTGCGGGCGATATGCTTAGAATGCTTAAATAAATTGCTAACATAAAAAATGTACGTGTTTCAGGGGAGTTGGACACTGATTTATTCAAAATTATAATAATTCCAAACTTATATAAATTGTTTATAAACGTTTTAGGTTTAGATCACAAATACCGACCATCCGGTTTGACTCGAGGTGTCAAAAAACGTTAAGACTCGCATGTCAAATTTACCGGCATCTCAAAATCAAAGATAAACCTCCCATACTGTTTGACATCGACGTTTTTATCATAATTAACATTAACATAACAGTATCTTAGTCACCATTTCTTTAACAATTATCTAACATAATAGAGTGCCGAAACTTATGGAAACCGTCTGGAGCACCGTGAAAACTGCGATCAAGGAAAAAATTCCCGGTCACAGTTTTCGGATGTGGATTGAACCGATCAGGTGTTTTTTGGATGAAGAGGGCTGTTTGGTATTGGCCTGTCCCAATTTCTTCTCCAAGAAGCGGGTTCAGGAAAACTACGGCTCTTTTATCATGGAAGAATTCCATAGGGCCCTGGGTAAACCCTGTACCATTTCATTTCTCGTTGCCAACGGCAACGGTAACCGAACCCCAAAACCGGAGCTTAGCCGACAGTTGACCCTACCGGATCTGGCCGTCAGGCCTTACAGCGGACGTCTGCTGCGCAAGGATTTCACGTTCGAGTATTTTGTCGTGGGCGGCAACAATGACTTCGCCTACTCGGCGGCCCTGTCCCTGGCCTCCCGCAAGGCCTCGCTGCAGAATTCTCTTTTTCTGCTTTCCAACACCGGCATGGGCAAGAGCCATTTGACCCAGGCAATCGGCCACCTCATTCTCACTCAGTTTCCCCGCGAACGTGTTTTTTACATGACGGCTGAGGATTTCAGTAATGAGATGGTCCAGGCCTACCGCAACGACTCGATCAATAAGTTCAAGGGCAAGTACCGAAACGACTGTGACGTGCTGCTGCTCGAGGACGTCCACCATCTAAGCGGCAAGGAACGCACCCAGGTCGAACTGTCTCTGACTCTCGATTCGCTGTTCGAAGCCGAAAAAAAGATTATCTTTTCGAGCTGCTACCGTCCGGGTGAGATTCCCAAGCTCAACGACAAGCTGCGCTCTTGTCTGTCGGGCAGTCTGATTTCGGACATCGAGGCACCGAATTTCCGAACCCGGGTGCGCATCCTGCAGCGCAAGGCTCTGTTGAAAGGCACGCCAATTCCGGAAAAGGTCATCCATTACCTGGCCTCCGAGTTGACCGATGATGTCCGACAACTGGAAAGCGGACTGATCGGAGTGACGGCCAAAGCCTCGCTTCTGAGTTGCCCCATCGATCTTGCTTTGGCGGAGAGCGTCGTCAAGAACATTGTTCGCCAACGAAGCACCATTACCGTCGACATCATCAAGAAGCTGGTCTGCAAGCACTACAATATCTCGATCAACGAGATCGATTCTCGTTCCCGCAAACAAACATTCGTTCGGCCGCGTCAGATCGCGATGTATCTCGCCCGGAACTTTACGGATTCACCGCTTCAAACCATTGGCCGCAGTTTCAATCGCTACCACGCGACAGTTTTGCACGCCGTCAATTGTATTGAAAAGGGGATAAAGGAAAATGGTGCCATCCAAAAACAGGTTGAATTCTTCCGCCAGAAGCTCCATTCGGGGAAGTTTTGATCGGCTGACTGCCGGAGAATACTTGCCTGAAGGGGCCCTCATGCCTCGTCACACATAAATTGTCTTATCCATTCAGCAATTCCAGCATTTGTTCGTGAACAATGCCATTGGTCGCCAGTATCTCGCGGCTTTCGGGTGTGTAGGGGCGGTTTGAAAAATCGGTTATCTTCGCCCCGGCCTCCCGCGCAATCAGCATTCCGGCCGCGGTGTCCCATGGTTTCAGGTGCTCCTCCCAGAAGCCTTCGAAACGGCCGCAGGCCACATGGCACAGGTCGAGGGCGGCGGAACCGAGCCGCCGAATTCCTTGCGCCGCTTCCAGACACCGGGTAAACCGAGACACGATCGGCGCGAGGTCCTCACGCACATCATAGGGGAAGCCGGTCACCAATAGACTGTCTGTGAGCGAGGGTATCTCCGAGACCCGAATGGGGCGCTCGTTGCAAACGGCTCCACCTCCGGCCGTTGCCGTGAAGAGTTCACCGGTCACGGGGTTGAGCACGATTCCGACGACGACGTCGCCCTCGACTGCGAAGGCGATCGAAACGGCATACAGGCCGATCCGGTGCGCGTAGTTGGTTGTTCCGTCCAGCGGGTCTATGATCCAGGTGCAGGCATTATTGCGGGTGTCACGGCCGCTCTCCTCAGCCAGAATGCCGTGGTCGGGAAACCGGGAGCGGATCACCTGCAGAATGCGTTCTTCCGAGGCGGTGTCGGCCTCGGTGACCAGATCGATGACGCCTTTCTTGCGCACCCGGGAAATTTTGCCGAACTTGGCCTGCAAAATTTCGGCTGCCTGGTAAGCGGCTGCAACGCCGACTCTCTTGACGTTCTCCAAATCAATCCGTTGAATAGGGTCCATCATCAGGCATCTCCTTCCGGCTTGCGGTCACCGACAATGACTCGGTTTTCCAGGGCCGGCAAAAAGTGTTTCTGCATCCGCTCGATCAGAGGCATGAGGGTGCCGGCCGTGTCGGCTGAAACCGGAATACCGTCGAGCCGCGCGGTCAGCGTGCGGACCAGTTCCGGATCGGCCAGATCCTGCTTGTTCAGAACCCGTATGACGGCCAGTTTTTCGAGTTTCAGGTCGTTTAGAATGTTTTCCACCGAGTGGATCTGCTCCAGGTGCCGGGGGTTGCTGATGTCGATGACATGCAGCAGCAGGTCGGCGTTTTCCAGTTCCTCCAAGGTCGCCCGGAAGGCCACCACCAGATCCTGCGGCAGGTCTTTGATGAAGCCGACCGTGTCGGTGATGATCACCTCGATGTCACGCGGGAATCGCAGACGCCGGCTCGAAGGGTCGAGGGTGGCGAAGAGTTTGTTTTCGACCAACTCGCGACTTTTGGTCAATGTGTTCAGCAGGGTTGATTTGCCGGCGTTGGTGTAGCCCACTATGGAAATGATTGGCAGCCGCTTTTTGCTTCGCCGGGCACGCTGCTGTTTACGCTGGCGCCGGACGAGAACGAGGGCTTTTTCCAATTGCGCGATCCGGTCGCGCACCCTTCGGCGATTGATTTCCAGTTTGGTTTCACCGGGTCCGCGGCCTCCGATTCCTCCGGTCAGACGCGACATGGCCGTGTTTTTGACGATCAGACGGGGCAGCATGTACTTTAACTGTGCCAGTTCTACCTGAAGCTTGCCCTCTCGCGAGTGGGCCCGCTGGGCGAAGATGTCCAGGATTAACATCGTGCGATCGATGACCTTGATGTCCACCTGGTCGGTAATCGCGCGGATTTGAGACGGGTTCAAATCCTGGTCGAAGACGATCATGGTCGCACCGCGGTTGAGTGCCGTCAGGGTCAGCTCTTCCACCTTCCCGCGGCCCATCAGGAAGCGCGCGTCGACCTGCTTGCGGTGCTGGAGAATGGCATCGACTGCTTCTATGTCGCTGGAGGCCGCCAGCTCTCTGAGCTCGGCCAGAGAGTCGCGTGCCTTCCGGCCCGGGGCGCTGGTGACGCTGACCAGCAGGGCGCGCTCTTTCCCGCGTGCGGCGCGATGAAGCGAGCGCATCTGGGCGAGTTCGTCCTCGAGAGCCCTGATCAGATCGAGGCAATTGATATTCAGCGCGTTGGCCGCAAGGGGTGGCAGCAACTGCCAGGGGGCCTCGGCCGGTGCGCCGGGAAGAATGTGGGTCAGGTAGACTCGGGGGAGTTCGGTTTCGCCGACTGCCGTGACGACACCCATCAGGTCGAGCCTGAGCAGGGCCAGGTCGGTCAGGTCGTCCTTGGTGGGCGGCTCATCGTCTAGGTGGGTGTGCAGACACCGCAGGCCCCGCAGGCGGCCCGGCGCGACACGGTACTCGCTGAGATCCGGGATGACGATTTTTTGATGATCGCCGACGATAACGCTGACGATCCTGCCGCTGCGGTCGATCAGAAGGCCGACCTGACGTCGACCTTCGTAAGACAGGCTGGAGATTTCGCGGGCCAGCTCGAAGGTGATGACCTGATCGGGAGGGACCCGGCGTCGATAGAGCATTTCGAGCCGGCGCGTCTGGCTCGACTTGAGGCCGCCGATGTTTCCATGGAGCCGCTTCATGGCTGTGCCGCCGTCTTATCCGGGAAACGGAACAATGTTGTCCTGGCTGGCCGGATTTTCAAAACGGGTGTAGGTATTCAGGAATACCAGAGGAACCATGCCGATCGGACCGTTGCGCTGTTTCGAAATAATGATTTCCGCTTTGCCCTTGTTCGGATTGTTCTCGTCCTTGTTGTAGACCTCATCACGGTAGATAAAGGTTACGACATCGGCGTCCTGTTCCAAGGCGCCGGATTCGCGCAAATCGGAGAGCTGCGGCCGTTTGTCGCTGCGCTGTTCTAGCATCCGGTTGAGCTGGGAGAGGGCGACGACCGGTAGATTGAGTTCTTTGGCCAAGGCCTTCAAGGCCCTGGATATTTCGGAGATTTCCAACTCGCGGCGTTCAGCCGAACGCCGGCCCTGCATCAGCTGAATATAATCGATAATGATCAGGCCGACATTTTTATCCAGCTTAAGCCGGCGTGCCTTGGCACGGATTTCCATGGCCGTCAGCACGGGCGAATCGTCGATGAAGATCGGTGCATTGGACAGGTTGCTGGCCGCTTCGGTAATCCGCAGCCAGTCCTCCTGGCTGATGAAGCCGCTTCGCAGGCGCGTCGAATCGAGCCGGGCCTCGCTGCTGAGCATCCGCATCGACAGCTGTTCCTTGGACATTTCCAGCGAGAAAATGGCCACCGGAACACCGGCCTCCATCGCGGCATTGCGGGCGATGTTCAGCGCGAATGCCGTTTTTCCCATCCCGGGCCGGGCGGCCAGAATGATCAGATCGGAGTTCTGGAAGCCGGACGTTTTATGATCCAGGAGAGTGTAGCCGGTGGTGACCCCTGTGATTAGTGATTTGTTTCCCTGACGTTCCTCCAGCAAGTCGATGTTGTCTTCGATCATCTTGCTGAGCGGGTGAAAGGCCTGGTGGGCTTTCTTTTCCGATATTTCGAAGATCGACGCCTCGGCAAAGTCGATCACCTCCTCGACATCACCGCGGTCTTCGTAGCAACGACGGGCGATGTCGCCGGCCTTCTGTATAAGCCGTCGCAGGCTGGCTTTGTCGTGTACGATTTTGGCATAGTGCTGGGCGTTGACGGCAAGGGGCACTGTATCGACCAGATGGGCCAGGTAGGCCGGGCCGCCGATCTGATCGAGTTGACCGAGTTGTTTGAGATGGTTGGACAGGGTCACCAGGTCGATCGGTTCGTTGCGGCCGAAGAGCTCGGTTATAGCGGCAAAGATTTTTTGATGGACGGTTTTGTAAAAATCGTCGGCTGACAAGATTTCGAGAACATCCAGCAGGGTGTGATTGTCAACCAGGATTGCACTGATGAGCGACTCCTCGGCCTCGATGTTTTGTGGCGGCAGGTGGACCAGGGAAGGGTCGTTGTCTTTGAATTGAGATCTTTCTGGCATGGGGCTGACTTACTCCGATCGACGGTCGTGACGCGGTGTGGAAGAAGGGTTGCTGCCCTGCGGATAATCGGGTGCTCTTCGGGGGAGCCCATCGAGAGGTGCTGCCCCGGTCGGCAAGACGTGCAAACGCCGGATCATTTAACCGAGTGTCTGTTCACCCATAAATTGTCTTGACCCCTGTCGCCCGCTGCCCGATATTTCAAGCGTGGGGATATAACACTAACCATCGGCAGTTTTGGTTCAGGATTCAGATTTCAGGACTTACCCGCCCGCTTAAAATTATGCCAACTCCCAAAATACAAGCACCAAATTACAAATAAGTTCCAAATGACAATATCCAAATCTCAAATAAGATCAAAAACGGCTCGTTTGGAATTTCGAATTTTGGTCATTGTGATTTATTTGTTATTTGTTTTTTGCGATTTGCAATTTTTTATCGAAACGAAACAGTTTCTTTAACGATCAAACTGGATGCTTGCAGCCAGCGGCAGAGCTGAACCCAGAAACCTGAACCTGGAACCGGTCATTTCAGGTTTAAGCATTCCGATTTTTCGCACCGGCAGCCCGGCGGGATGCATCGGCGTTGAAAATGACCGGATGTTTTGGAGTGCGCCTTATATGCGGACGCGATCTCAGGATTCCGGTACGATTTCGACCGTGATCTCCGGTTCGACATCCTTGTAAACCCGGATGGGAACCATGTGTGTGCCGATCTGCT
>JBDNAO010000229.1:0-4002 GCA_039768375.1 Desulfobacterales bacterium
GCACCAACCACTGCGAAGCCGGATGGAACGTTGTTCGGAACCTGAAAACCAACCCTTTAGTGGCCGATGCGGTTTTGTATCATCACTTCACCCCCAAAGCTGTCGCAGATGCACTGCCTCTCGTAAAAATCGTTTTCATCGCAAATACCGTCTGCTACCAGGGCAAAGGTGCGGATCACCTCGATCTGATGCAAACACTGGGAATTAGCCTGTCGGCCGACCGACTCGACCGCATCCTCGCGGAAGCAGAAAAACAAACCGACGGGCTTCTGGAAGATGTGGACCTTACCGCAGAAGCACTGGTAAAAGATCCGTCCCCTTTTCATAAGGAACGGGACGCCGCCGTTTACAGCATTTTCGGAGAATTCCGAAAACTGTCCGTCCAGCATCTCACCTTCGAGCACACGCAGACCGACAGCGGGGTGGTCGCAACGCAGAAGAACCTGCTGCAGGCTTTCAAAATTCTCTTTGATATCGCTGCGGCATTTTTTTTCACCTACGACCCGATCCGTGACATTTTGGTGGGTAAGCCCGCCGAATCGGGCCCCAATCAGTGGCCCATCGGCCGGGTTGAACTCCCGGTTGCAACTGGCGGGAACCTGGTCGCGCTGGCGCTCAGTCACCGCCAGATAATAGACTCCTTCGGATATCTCACCAATGACCTGATCACTATCGCAGATGAGCAATTGGTGCGCCTCCTGAATACGGAAGGCATGCTGTGTCTTCCGCTGATTTATGACGGGCGTTGGATCGGTGTCATCTGCGCCGGGATCGACGAACCGCAATTTCCTCTTTTGTGGGAACAGCTGGACCTCCTGAACAATTTTGCCGCCCAGGCCGCTGCGCTCCTCGACAAAACGGACGGCGCCGAAATTCGGCCGTCATCTACCTGGGCGATGGGCGAACCATTCGGTGACGAAGCGATCCATCGGGTAATTCACGAAGTCAACAACCCACTTGGAATTGTAAAAAATTACCTGGCTGTTCTCGCCGAAAAGGTCGCAGACCAACCCGAAGTGAAAGACGAGATCGCGCTGATCCGTGAGGAAATCGAAAGAATACCGGGTATAATTGCGCAATTGTCAAAATCGCGTTATAAAACAGGTGCCGACGATGTGGTCCTGGATATCAACGGCATCATTGAGGATCTGTTCAAGTTGCTGATCCCGTCCGTCCTCGAACACGCACATATCACGTTGAATTTTGAACCGGATCCGCACTTGCCACCGTGTTCGGGAAACAAAGGTCATCTTAGCCAAGTGTTCATCAATCTGTTGAAAAATTCTGTGGAAGCCATGCCGGAAGGCGGCCGCATTGACATGAAGACCGCCTACGAGCCGGACAAAACGGGTGCCGGCGGCGGTGACGTCGTCATCACCATCCGCGACAATGGTCCCGGCTTAACGGAGGAAACCCTTGCCCGGCTTTTCGAACCCGGCTGGAGTTCCAAGGGTCCGGAGCATTCCGGGCTCGGTCTGTCGATCAGCAAAGACATTATCCACAGCCACAACGGTACGATCAGCTGTGAGAGCCGCAAGGACAAAGGGACAACTTTCCGGATCACGCTACCAGTTTCAGATCGTAACCCCTAAGGGTCGCGGCACGAAATAATTGTGTAAGATTGCGCAGGATTTTGGTTTGTCTGCAAGGCACAGCCACCGATGCATATCAGGATATGCGTTGGTGGCTGGAACGCGGTAGACGGACCAAAGGACAAGCAAGATGTGCCATTATTTCTTGCCGAGGCCCTAACATCCCGGAGTGAGGTAAATATGAGCGAACGCGCCGCAGTCTTCGTCGTTGATGACGAGAAGAGGATGTGCGAGAGCTTGAAAGCACTGCTGCAGCCCAGGGGATACGAAGTGACGACCGCAACATCCGGTGCGGAGGCCCTTCAGATCATCGGCCGGAAAGACTATGATCTGTTTTTACTTGATATCTGTATTCCGGATCACGACGGATTCAGTTTGATGGAGCACATTCTCAACCGCTTGCCCGATACCCCTGTAATCATGATGACCGGTGAAGCGTCCGTGGATTCTGCAGTCAAGGCCTTGCGCGAGGGTGCCTACGACTACCTGAAAAAACCGTTCGAAACCGAAGAACTGGTCAAAACGATCGACAATGCCCTGCGGCAGAAAATGCTCCAGGAGATCAACCAGGAAATGGAAGATCGATTGCGCGCCTCTGAAAAACGCTTCCGCTTCATGGTGCAAAATTCTCCGGATATGATCTATACTCTGGATGCCCGCGGCCGTTTTACCTTTATCAGCAATGCTGCCGAAAAACTCTTCGGCTACCGCTCGACCGACTTGGTAGGGAGATCCTACCAAACGATGCTGTATGAAACCGACCTTGACAAAGCCTGCTGGCGATTTAACGAAAGGCGCACCGGCAAACGGGCGACTTCCGCTTTTGAGGTGCGCCTGAAACCCGGACCCCGCAAAGAAACCGAAACCGCACGGCTGAGTGACTTTGCCGTCGTCGAGTTGAACGCCACGGGGGTATATCGCCGCGCCGGCACCCGCAAAGAGCTGATCGGGACCTACGGGGTGGCTCGCGACAAGACCTTCCGCAAGATCCTGGAAACTCAGCTTCTGCAGGCCAAGAAAATCGAAGCCCTCGGCAATCTGGCCGGCGGAATCGCGCACGACTTTAACAACCTGCTCATGGGAATCCAGGGCATCGTCTCACTGATGCTTTTCAAGGTAGAAGCGGGCAACCCTTTCATAAGCCAGCTGAAAATGGTTGAGCAGTATATACAGGACGGCGCCGGGCTGACGCGGCAATTGCTGACCTTCGTCAGGGGCGGCGCCCTGGAAATCCAGCCCACCGATGTCAACATCTTGCTCCAAAAGCAAAACCAATTGTTCGGTCGTACGCGCAAAGCCATCCGCATCACCGAGAAGCTCGTCCCTAATGTTCTACCGATTGAAGCCGACCCTTCCCAGATCGAACAGGTCCTTCTGAACATCTACGTCAACGCCGGACATGCCATGCCCGACGGCGGAGAGCTGCGCGTGCAAACCGAAAACATCCTCCTGACGGAAAAAAGTGTTATAACCCGTTCAACGATCCTTAAGCCGGGGCGGTATGTTAAAATTACAATTTCCGACTCGGGTATCGGCATGGATGAATCGACCCTGCAACGAATTTTCGACCCCTTCTTTACCACAAAGAAGCTCGGCAAAGGATCGGGGCTTGGTTTGTACAGCGCTTACGGCATCATCAAAAACCACGGCGGCCATATCCGAGTGGTCAGCAAAGAAAAAAGCGGCACGACTTTTATGATTTACCTTCCGGCCACCGAGAGACAAATCATTCCTTCCGTTATGTCCTCACCCAGTCAGGTATTGGGCCGGGAGACAATCCTACTGGTCGATGATGAAGACAAGATCCGGGAGGTGTGCCGCGAGGGCCTCAAGCTGCTCGGGTATTCGGTAGTGGTGGCTGAAAGCGGCGAACGTGCCATTGAGATTTACAAAAAAATGTCAAATGACATCGATATCGTCGTGCTGGACATGATCATGCCCGGCCTGAGCGGTAAGGAGACTTACCTGCACCTGAAACAAATCAACCCCAAAGTCCGTGTCCTGATCGCCAGCGGATATTCGCTTGACAAAAACGGTGCCGACATCATTGACAGCGAACGCTGTCCCATGATTCAAAAACCGTTCAGGATCGAAAAACTATCGCTGAAAATTCAGGAACTGATGTCCGCAACCTGATATCGCAGAAGCGAACCGATCGATCCCGACTGAAGCCGTTCCTTCCTAAATTAACACGAAAATAAATTTTGGCTCGTCCAGATGTTGCGTACTTTTGTTTCCAACAACACGTGATCCATTTCACCGCCGGCTGCTGCTCGATATTTCAATCCTGGGTACATAACAATGACCATCGGTAGTGTTGGTTTAGGTATCAGATTTCAGGGCTTGCCCGCCGGCCTAAAATAATGCCAAATACCAAAATACAAGCACCAAAATACAAATAAATTCCAAA
>JBDNAO010000032.1:0-2945 GCA_039768375.1 Desulfobacterales bacterium
GAATTCTTTACCGGCCACCGCCCGGCTCGGGCCGTTGTCGAAGTGAGCGCGCTGCCCAAGGGTGCACTGGTGGAGGTGAAGTGTGTGGCCTATGCCGCCTCATAGCCTTGCCCCGATTTTTGGTCGGATCGGATAGGGATTCCGGCAAACCTTGATATCCCAATATAGTACCTTGACTTTTCGGTTCCAAGTTCATGGTTAAAGTCAAAAGGGATTTCGAATGCTTGAAGCAACGTTCGATGTGGTGATCGTTGGCGGCGGGATCATGGGCAGCGCCATCGCCTTTAACCTGTTGAAATTAGACAACCGTATAAGGGTCGCCGTGGTCGAAAGAGACCCGGCGTACACCCGGGCCTCCACCACCCTTTCCCTGAGCAATGCCCGCATCCAGTTCAGCCTCAGGGAAAATATCGAGATGTCGCAGTATGCCTTTACGGTGCTGGAGCACTTTGCGGCGGAAATGGCCGTTGACGACAGCGCCCCAAAGGTGTCCTTTCGCCGGGAAGGCAACCTTTTTTTGATTTCTCCGTCCGGACGGGCAGAGGCCGAAGCGTCTTTTAATCTGCAGCGGTCGCTGGGCTGCCGGGTGGACTGGTTTTCGCCGCCGGAATTCAAGGAACGCTTTCCGCTCTACAATGTCGCGGGGCTGGCCGGCGCGAGCTTAAGTCCGGACGACGGTCACTTCGATGCCCACGCCTTCCTGATGGGCTACAGGTCCAAGGCCCGTTCTCTCGGCGCCGCATTTATTCAAGACGAGGTGGTCGCCATCGAAACATCCGGGGATCGAGTCGGTGGCGTGCAACTGAAATCCGGAAAAAAAATGGCCGCAAAATTCGTGGTCAACTGCGCCGGTGCCTGGGCGGCCGAGATAGCCCGCAGCGCCGGCATCGATTTGCCTATCCAGCCGGTCAAGCGTCAGGTGTTTGCTCTGGATACCAAGGTCAAACCCGCCAACCCGCTGCCGCTGACGGTGCTGCCGTCGGGGCTCTATTTTCGAAGCGAAACCGGAGGCCTGATCCTGCTGGGCAAGTCGATGGAAGAAGACCCGGTCGGGTTCGATTTCACCTGGGACGACAAGCGCTTTACGGACCTTCTCTGGCCCGAGTTGGCCGACTTCGTCCCCGCCTTCGACACGTTGAAACTCGTCCGCGGCTGGGCCGGACTGTATGCGGTCAACACCCTGGACGGCAATGCCATTCTGGGCGAATGGCCCGAACTGAAGGGTCTCTTTCTGGCCAACGGTTTTTCCGGACACGGCCTCCAGCAGGGACCGGCGGTCGGTCGGTACCTGGCTGAATTGATAATGGACCGGACACCGACGCTGGATCTGTCCATATTTAGCCCTGAACGAATTCTGGAACGGCGTCCGTTGAGTGAGAGCGGTCTGGTTTAATTTTGAAAGCTACCGAAAAATCCGGTGCGCTGATGGTGGCCGCAGGTGCTGTGCTCATCAGTTTTTCGGCCGTGTTCGTCAAGCTGGCCCACGTCAGCCCCACTATGGCCGGTTTCTACCGAACCTTCTTCGGCGGCATCATGCTGCTCATCATTCTGGTTCTTAGAAGGGAAGCACTTTGGAAGGGGGCTTCCTTTCTCTTTCTCGGGATTTTCTGCGGCCTCGTTTTCTCCCTCGATCTGTTTTTCTGGCATAAATCCATCCACTACGTCGGGCCTGGTCTGGCAACCATTCTGGCAAACTTCCAGGTCTTCCTGTTGGCCCTTTACGGCGTTCTCGTGCTGAGAGAACCGGTCAGTTTCCGCACCATGGTGGCCATACCGCTGGCGTTTTTCGGTCTTTTTCTACTGGCCGGAATCCACTGGCGCCAGCTGGGAGAAGCCTACCGGATAGGAGTGGTATTGGGTCTGGCCGCCGCCGCCTGCTACGCCGTTTACATTCTATCCCTGCGCAAACTACAGTCACAAAAAAATGCTCCCTCAGCAATGGCGAATCTGGCCGTCATCTCGATTGTTTCAGCGCTTCTTCTCGGCTCGTCGGCATGGGTTCAGAACGACCCGTTTGCCATTCCCGACCTGCAAAGCATATTCTCGCTCGTCGCCTACGGACTCTTCAGTCAGGTCATCGGCTGGGTTCTGATAACGAGGGGTCTGACCCGCCTGCGGTCTTCTCTTGTCGGTCTGCTGATCCTCCTGCAGCCGGCCCTTTCCTTCACCTGGGACATACTTTTTTTCCACAGAGAGACCGACCTCTTCGGAGTGGTCGGTGCCGTCCTTGCCTTGACCGCGATTTATTTGGGAACGACCGTGACGGCCGTAAAAAAAATTGGACCCAAAGTGAATCAGATTTAGATTCTTAATAATTTTAGATTGTTTAACAATGAATTAAATCGGTTGACAGGATTCAGACTCTAATTGTATAGGGTTAAATCCGAAATCGATTGAAGAATCATCCAATCTACTTCCGACTTTTCATCGATGGTCATAAAAAGACAATTGCGGGTATGATTGGCAGGCAATGGGTGAGCTGATTCTTGAAAACGTGGCCAAGAATTTTGGCGGTCTGAAGGCGGTCGATCGTCTTGATATGACGCTGAAAAAAGGGGAGATTCTCGGTCTCATCGGCCCCAACGGCGCCGGCAAAACCACCGTTTTCAACCTGATTACAGGGGTGTATACACCCAACAACGGTAAGATTACATATCGGAACAAAAAACTCAACCGCCTTCAGCCCCATGAAATCGTGGCAACCGGCATTGCCCGTACGTTTCAAAACATTCGCCTGTTCAAGGCCATGACGGTGCTTGAGAACGTGTTGGCCGGACTACACTGCCGCACCAAGAGCAGTATCATCGATGCCATATTCCGAACCCGTTTCCAAGCCAAAGAGGAACGGTCGAGCCGCGAAAAAGCCGAGGCCATCCTCGATTATTTGAAACTGTATGACTGGCGCTCCGAAATGGCGGCCAACCTTTCCTACGGCTTTCAGCGCA
>JBDNAO010000230.1:0-4532 GCA_039768375.1 Desulfobacterales bacterium
CGGAGACGGCCTCACGATCTTTCATTGCGGCGGTACGATCTTTATCGGAAACTTATCAGTGCCCTTTATACAACCGCGGATGGAAACTCGCTTACTTTACAGAGTCAAAGACCTAAACTGAGCGGTTCCGGGTTCAAACAAGGTTTTCGGATATGCCCCAATGTTGTGCCTTTCATGCAATATCGGCATTGGGTCCGGTCCAAGACGACTCAGACAGTCAGCCGCTGTTCTCAACCGCTCATCCGGGCTCCGGCGCGTCTTTTTCATGCAGTGCGGCGGCCCATAGGGCTATGAGCGTTTAACTGGGAACCGTGAATCCGCCTGGGCGGGAAACCGCTCAACATAGGAAAGAGTATCCTCTTGAAGCGTCGACCCTGATTCCGGGTCGGCGTTTTCGCATTCCTGCACTGCCTTGATTTTGGATCAGCGCGGCGGTTGTGCGCTGGCGGCACACTCGTTTTTTCCCAAATCGAGAATATCCTGCTCTTCCGCATCCACTTCCCTCAGTCCGGCATTTATTTCGCGGATTTTGGCGTATTCCTCCGGCTGGGTCCGCATGTTTTCCTTGATGAAATTAAAAAACTCATTTTCATCCTCGATGCCGTAAATATTCGAATTATCGGCTTTTATTTTCCCCATGGACGCCATAAAGGCCAGCCTGTCATCGGCCTCTTTCCAATCCATGTAGTGGCCGGGCAGAGCAATGATCCCGTCATCGAGCGGTCGGATCTTCTGAGTCATGGTATTGAACAACATCTTGGACCATTCTTCCACCATTCCGCCCAAGTCGGGACGACCAATGGAGAGAATAAACACCGTGTCCCCTGAGATGAGAAATTTTCCATCCACGAGGTAGGAGGTACTGCCCGGTGTGTGGCCCGGCGTGTGCATGACTTTTACCTCGGGACCACCGCCGGCAAAGCTGTATACCTCGCCGTCAACCGCCGGGGTATAATGGAAGCGCGCCTCTTTGAAATCCGGTCCGGGAGCCGTCATTTGTGCGCCCGTGGCCTTTACCAGCATCGGGCCGCCCGAGATGTAGTCCGCCTGGCGATGGGTTTCGAACGTCCGGATGATGGCACAACCACGTTCCTCGGCAAAGCTCTGATAGGCCCCCACACTCTTGGACGGATCGAAGAGCATCATTTCCTTGCCGTAAACCAAACCGTAGCTGCAAGACGCTTTCCCGGGACGCCGAAACTGGTAAAGCTCATATCCTTCACCGTCGTTCACACGAATCGGTGCCAGCAGGTTTCCCCAAGCCCTGATGCCGGTAAGCATCGAGGCCACATCCGTGAATCCATGATTCACCAGTATGTCACCGACGTATTTTGCCGAACCCTCCTTGGCGCAAACGATGCGAATCTTGCGTCCCCGCGGCACGCGGTCCACACTCTCCTGCTCGTGTTCAATAAATTCCATATACGGTACGTTGATCATGTCGATCGGATAAGGCCCTTCGACCTTGAAGCGCCCGAATTCGACTTCGTTGCGAACATCCAATAGAAGAAAATCTTCTTTGGCGGTGAGCCAGTCAAACAGTTCATCTGCCGTGAAAGTCTGAACTTCCATAATTGGTCTCCTTATTAATTAGTCAAATCTGAGTTCCTCCGGCCACTCCCGCATGTGTCCGTCGGCAACGCCCTTTTTACAGGCGTCGATCACCAACCGATGATTCTGGAGATGAAGGTCCCGTCCCGGATCGACATTGTTGAACATTTTCCATAGCAACAGTGATCCGTCGGCGAGATCGAGTCCGGCATCGTACAGTACGATGATGGCAAAAGGCGTCAGCACCGGCATGTCGAGCAGAATCTGAGCACACTTCTTTCCCGTCAACTGGGCATCCCGTTCGATGTTCAGGCACAGCACCCGATTGTGCAGGACCAGTTTTTCCCGTGTGCCGTCAAGATCTGAAATTGTTCGCACCCCTCCGATATCGGAAATCTGCCGCCGGATATTGTCCAGCAGTTCACGCTCTGTCGGAAGGTCGCTGGGGTCCGGCCGCTCCGTCACCTTCCGCTCCGGTTCTCCGGCGAAACGCACCGTGAGATCGATACCGATTTTATTGCCGAAGTTGGCGGTTGGAGAAGAGTGGTCGAGAACGTCCAAAACCCCTTTGGCCAGCGTGATATCGGTATGGGCATCGAAGTTTTCCAGCAAACGCCGCATGATTGCCGGCGGTTTTTTAAGGTCTACATCCTTATCGACGACCACGATGGCCTTGCAGAAGCTCATCTGCCCCTGACCCCAGAGTCCGTACATGACTTTTTGAGCATGGCCGGTGTACTCCTTGTCGATGGACACCACGACGATGTTGTGGAAAACGCCTTCCCACGGCAGCCAATAGTCGATTATTTCGGGGAAAGCGGTCTGGAGCAGCGGCAGAAACATCCGTTCGGTGGCCTTGGCCAGGTAGCAGTCTTCCATGGGCGGGCGTCCGACCAGGGTGGCGCAGTAAACCGGAGAGCGGCGGTGGGTCAGGGCCGTAACGTGAAAAACAGGATAGTCGTCGGCCAGCGAATAGTATCCGGTGTGGTCCCCGAACGGTCCCTCACGTCTCAGTTCGTGGGGATCGACGTAGCCTTCGAGCACGAACTCGGCCTCGGCCGGCACCTCGAGGTCGTTGGTCAGACAGCGCGCCATCGCTACCGGCTGGTTGCGGATAAACCCGGAAAGGATCATTTCATCCACATTGCGGGGCAGCGGCGCCGTGGCCGCATATATCGTGGCCGGATCGGCTCCGATCGCCACCGAAACCGGCATCCGCCGACCGGCGCGGCGATATTCGTTGTAATAATGGGAGCCGTCCTTGTGAATGTGCCAGTGCATGCCGGTCGTGTTTTTATCGAAAACCTGCAGGCGATACATGCCCACGTTCCGCCGGCCGGTTTTCAGGCTGCGGGTGAAGACCAGCGGTAACGTGATGAAGCGGCCGGCGTCTTTGGGCCAGCAGTGCAACACCGGCAGCAGTTCCAAGTCGACGGCCTCACCGGTATAAACCACTTCCTGGCAAGGGGGTCGTTTGGCGCGGCTGCGCCGTGGAAAAAACCGGGAAACAGACAGGGCAGTGGGCAGCAGCCCCAGGACGTCCTTGAAGCTGTTCGGCGGCGACATCTCGATCATCCGGCGGATCCGCTCCCCGAGCCGATCGAGATCATCGACGCCCAGCGCCATGCAGATCCGCTTGGGGCTTCCGAAGAGGTTGGTGGCCGCGGGGAAAGGTGACCCTTTGACGGTTTTGAAATAAAGCGCCTTGCCTCCCCTGGGACTTTTGGACTCCGCGTCGGTGTACCGGCTGATGTCGAGGTAATGGGAAACCGGATTGATGACGGTTTTCAATTCACCGGCACGCTCGAGGGCCAGGACGAATTCCGACAGGTTCCTATACCAGCGTTTCATCGCCCCAGGCTCCTGTAATGTGATGGTCGATTCCCAGTTGGGCGAGGATTCTGGCCACAATGAAATCGACCAGGTCCTGGATGTGTTGCGGGCCGAAATAAAATCCCGGTGCGGCCGGCAGAATCGTTGCCCCGGCGCGGGTCAATCGCAGCATGTTCTCGAGGTGAATCGCGCTGAAAGGTGTTTCCCGGGGCACCAGGATCAACGAACGCCTCTCTTTCAGGCAGATGTCGGCCGCCCGGGTGAGCAGGTTTTCGGCCAACCCTGTCGCCACGGCCGCCAATGTCTTTACGGTGCAGGGCACGATCACCATTCCGTCGTGCCTGAAAGAACCGCTGGCGGGCGGTGCAAAGAAATCAGCGGCGTCGTGCTCGCGGATGCGCGCTTCCAGATGGGGCGCATGGCGGCCGGTGGATTTCAGACACTCGTCCAGCTGGCCGTGATAATTCAGTTCGTGCGCCATCACCTTCCTGCCGTCGGCTGAAATAATCACGTGGATCTCAACCGGCAGGCGCAGCAGTTGATTCAGCAGTGTGATTCCATAAACCACGCCGGAGGCGCCACAAATGCCGACAACATATCGTTTCACATCGATCTCCTCGATAATCGCATAAGATTAGGGAAAAGGCCCTGCGGCGTCAAGAGCGTTTTTCCCTTGTTCAAAACGATGACACGTTATAATGACACGGCAGTGTTTAATCGGACGAAAACGGAATTTATCATAATCACGAATCACCACATTCCAACCACCCGCCACCGCCGTCACCGCACCAGACCGATCACGGCGCGTCTACTGCAGGCGTACCGGCGGCAGAAAAGGAGGAACGCATGGTACTGAAAACCGTCCAGACCGATCAGGCACCGGCTGCCATCGGACCCTATGTTCAGGCGACTGTCGCCGGACCGCTGCGGTTTGTCAGCGGTCAGCTCGGCCTTAATCCCGAAACCGGTGAATTGGCCGGCGCCGATCTCGCCTCCCAAGCCCAGCAGGCCCTTCAAAATCTCAAACAGATCGTGGTTGCCGCCGGCTGCGCGCTCGATGAGGTCGCGGCCGTCGATGTCTTCCTGACCGACATGGGCAAGTTTGCCGAATTCAATCGGATATATGAGGAATTCTTTACCGGCCACCG
>JBDNAO010000231.1:0-2910 GCA_039768375.1 Desulfobacterales bacterium
CCGAGATTCCGGCTTGCACCACCAACGTACTGCGCTTCGAGATGTCGACAGCCGGAGGATATCGGGTTCGTCAGGAAACCCTCAACGGCAATCGGATGTGATCCTCAGCCGGCTCCTCGTCGATCATGCCGTTTTCCTCGATATCGGCCACAAACGCCTCGACCAGATCCGGGCACAGCTCGTGGTTTGCCATCCGGCGCAGGATGGCAAACGCCTCGGCACAGGTCTTTCTTCTCTGATAGGGACGGTCGGTGGTGATGGCGTCGAAACAATCGACGACGCTGATGATTCTGGCGCCCAGCGGAATTTCATTGGACTTGAGGCCGCACGGATACCCGGACCCGTCCATCCGTTCGTGGTGGTAGTGAACGTAATCGAGCACCGGCGAAAGGCTGTCGATTCCTTCCAGCAGCGACACCCCGATGTCGGGATGCCGACGGACTTCCGCCAACAACTCTCCGGCCAACTGGTCGGTTTTGTTGCTGAAGATGCGGTCACTGAGACCGATTTTGCCGACATCGTGCATCAGACCACCGATGCCGATGTGTCCGATTTCTTCCGAGGGCAGTCTTAATCGGCGTGCGAGCCGCATGGCATACAGTGCTACCCGCCGGGCATGTCCCTCGGTATATTGATCTTTTGTTTTGAGTGCGGAACTAATGGCACTTAATCTTTGAAAATCGGTAGCCAACGCTTCCGAATAGGTGCTTTCCATTTTTATCGTTTATCCATTTTTCTGGAGTTTGAGTCGCCTGGCAGGCGTTTGACAGTCAGGCCATTGATTTCAGGCGCTTTCAAACATCACGAGCTTATTTTTTCGCGGCAAAGCCGTGCGGACGCCGGAGCAAATGCGTGAATGTATAGAAAACGTCAAACTGGTTGTCAACTCAAAAAATTCATATATTTTTTCAGGTAATGAGCGGTGTGCGAAATTCGTGTTTGGTGCAGGATTTCAGATGGTGATCCGGTCGCCACCAACCGGCCACCGGCATCGCCGCCCTCCGGACCCAAATCGATCACGTAGTCGGCCGATTTGATTACCTCCGGATTGTGTTCGATGACCGCCACCGTGTTTCCGCTGTCTACAAGGGCCTGCAGGACATCCACAAGCCGCCGGATGTCGGCCAGGTGCAGCCCTGTCGTGGGTTCGTCAAGGATAAAAAAAGTGTGACCGCGGGCCGGTTTTGCCAGCTGTCGCGCCAGCTTCACGCGCTGGGCCTCACCGCCGGAGAGGGTGGGACTGGGCTGGCCCAGCTCCAAGTAGCCGAGGCCGATGTCGCATACAAACTGCAGCGCCTGTCGAATCACCGGCACGGCCGAGAAAAATTGAAGGGCTTCGGCAAAGGTCAGAGCGAACACGTCTGCAATCGACTTGCCCTTGAACCGCACCTCGAGGGTTTCACGGTTGAATCGGCTGCCGCCGCAGATGTCGCACGGCACATAGACATCGGGCAGAAAACTCATGGCGACCTTGGGATGCCCTTGACCCTTGCAGGCCTCACAGCGGCCGCCGGCGATGTTGAAAGAAAACCGGCCGGCTTTGTAGCCGCGGGCGCGCGCGTCAGGTGTTCCGGCGAAGAGCTTGCGGATGTCGTCTAGAAAACCAACGTAGGAAGCCGGTACCGAACGCGGCGTGCGGCCGATGGGGCTGTGGTCGACTTCCAGAACCCGGCTCAGGTCCTTCCAACCGGTGATGTCGCGGCAGCCGCCGGCCGGTAGATGTTGTTTTCCGAGACGATTGCGCAGTCCCTTGTATAGCGTTTCCTGCAAGAGTGAAGACTTACCTGAGCCGGATACACCGGTTACACAGGTCAGTGTGCCGAGAGGAAAGCGGACGTCGATCTGTTTGAGATTGCGGGCCGACGCGGCCTGCACCACCACGGCCGGCGTCTCACGGTAGGGCCGCAGCCGGGCGGAAATCTGTCGCGGGTGCCCGTCGAGGCAGGCGCCGGTGACCGATGACGGTGCGTTTTTCACGTCATCGAGGCCGCCGATGACCACCAGACGGCCGCCTTCGCGGCCGGCGCCGGGACCCAGGTCGATGATGGTGTCGGCGGCACGGACGGTCTCCTCGTCGTGCTCCACGACCAGGATGGAATTGCCACGGTCCCTCAGGGTTTTCAACGCGTCGATTAGAACGCGGTTGTCGCGGGGATGCAGTCCGATCGTCGGCTCATCGAGGATGTAGGTGACGCCGGTGAGGTTCGATCCGAGTTGGGTGGCCAGGCGAACCCGCTGGGCCTCGCCGCCGGACAGGGTTTCTCCGCTGCGTCCCAGGGAGAGGTAGGAAAGACCGAGTCGGTTGAGGAGATCGAGCCGGATCCGCAATTCCTGGAGGATCGGAGCGGCGATGGGCTTTTGCGGCGCGTCGAAGGTCAGTTCACCGAGGGTGCGGGCCAAGCGATCCGCCGGTTCCCGCACCAGGTCCCAGATCGTTTTTCCGCCGACCTTTACCGCCAGAGCCGCCGGATTCAAGCGGCTGCCGCCGCAGGCGCCGCAAACCTCGGACTCTGTTTCCGGTTCGTCGGTTTCGTTCTCATCGGCGACGCCTAACCCGTTGCACTTCGGGCAGGCTCCCTGTTGGCTGTTGAATGAAAACAGCCGGGGATCGAGTTTCACGACGCCGATACCGCAAGACGGACAGGTGCCGTGGACGCTGAAAATTTCTTCACTGCCCCTCGGGTTCCATATCATCAGGCTGCCGTCGCCCTCCTCCAATGCCCGAGCGACCAGCCCATCAACCGGCGTCCGCCGATCCTTCAGTGTCCCGACCACCAGGTCAATGGTGTGTTCGTGGTAGCGACTGAGGCTCATTTTCGGTTGTAGATCACGCAGACCGCCATCGATGCGGGCGCGCGCATATCCTTTTTTGAGTGCCTGGGCGATCACTTCCTTGTGAAACCCCTTTCG
>JBDNAO010000232.1:0-3509 GCA_039768375.1 Desulfobacterales bacterium
GCCGAGTTTCGAAAAAAAATGACCCGCCGGGAAAAAGAGATATTCGACTTGCGGATTTTCTCCGACAATCCGGTGACCCTGCAGGAAATCGGCGATCGTTACGGGATTTCCCGTGAGCGGGTGCGACAAGTGGAAAAGAACATCGTCAAGAAAATGCGGGAGTTTTTCAAGCGCGAAATCCCGGATTTTGCGGCTTACACGGAAGAAAGTGCCGCCGATTGACCTTCGACAAATTTTCACATTAGAATAGATCAACACAATATGGGTTCGAGTTTGATGAGACTTCTACGTCACTTGATTGCGGCCACAGCGGCCGCAGCAGTTTTTTTGGGGTGTGCGGCCATCGATGGCGCCAGCCGAAACGGTGCCGGGCGAAAGGCGCCGAGCAACCGTTCGGAAAACGCCTACTTCTACTATACCGAAGCCCAGTTGGCGAAACAAAACGGCGACAGGGAGCAGGCCGTTCTTCTTCTCAGAAAGGCCGTCGAAATGGACCCGACTTCCGTCTATCTGAAGAGGGAACTGGCTGTTGCATACGTTCAACAGAAGGACCTTCAAAATGCTCTGGCGGTCGCCGAGGATATTTTAAACAGTCATCCCGATGATGTCGAGACCTTGATCGTCTACGGACGCATCAAACAAGGTCAGAACCAGCTGGATCAAGCCGGCCGGGCTTATGAAAAGGTCATTGCACTCGACAAAAACCAGCAGGAGATCTACCTGTTGCTAGGCGGCATCTATCTGCAGAAAGAGCAATACGACGATGCCCTGCGCGTCTTCGAGGAGTTGGTCCGCTCCTTTCCCAACGCCTACACGGGGCATTTCTTTCTCGGCAAGATCTACGCCAAGCAGGGCCAGACAAAAAAGGCTGAAGCGGAATTCAAAAAGGCCCTGGAGATCGAGCCGTCGCTTCTCGAACCGCGTTTCGAACTGCTCGAACTCTACCGGGGCGAGGGCAAATCCGACATCATTCTTCGAACCTACGAAGACATCCTGAAGAACAATCCCTTCAACATCCGCGCGTCCCTCGAACTCGGCCTGATCTATTGGAAAGAAGGCCGACGCCAGGACGCCGAAAAACTTTTCCTGGAGATGGGCCGCCGAAGCACGAGCGAGTTCGATGTCGTTCTGAAAGTCATTCAGACCTATCTGGAGCCGGACCGCTATGAGGACGCCGTTATCGTCATCCAAGGGCTTCTCAAAGCCTCTCCGGACGACCCCGACTTGAATCATCTGGCCGGGATCGCCTACTATGGCCTCAAAGACAACGAGAAAGCCCTGAAGCACTTTCTCGAGGTAACGCCTCAATCCCGCTTCTACCCGGACGCGGTGGTTCACATTGCTTTTCTGTACCGGGAAAAGGGCGAGACCGGCAAAGCCATCGAACTGCTCGCAAATGCCGTGGAAGACAATCCGGACAATGCCGAATTCAGATACTACCTCGGCACCTTTTACGAGGAGAACGACGCCTATGAGAAGGCGGTTCAAATGCTCAATGAGGCCATTCAGCTCGATCCGGACGAGACCAAGTACCTGTTTCGACTGGGGGTGGTTTACGATAAATGGGGCCGGAAAGAAGACTCGATCGAGGCGATGCAGACGGTCATTCGTCTCGATCCGCAGGACGCCAGCGCTCTTAACTATCTCGGATACACTTACGCGGATCTCGGAAAGAATTTAGAAGAAGCCGAACGTCTGATCAAGGAAGCCTTGAAGGTCAAACCGGACGACGGGTATATCACCGACAGTCTGGGATGGGTCTATTACAAAATGGGAGACTATTCGAAGGCACTCGCAGTTTTAAAAAGAGCGGTTGAACTGGTGCCGGAAGACCCGGTTATAATGGAACACCTGGGTGATGCCTACCTTAAGACAAACGACAAAAAGAATGCCCTTAAGTCATACAAGCGCTCCCTGAAGCTCGGGCACAAGGACCGGGCGGCGATAGAAGAGAAGATCAAGCAGCTCAAAGAAAAGCTATGATCACCGTATCCTGCCGACATCTGCTCTGCGCCGCCGGCGCCTGTTTGCTGCTCGTCCTGTCGGCCTGCTCTGCGGTGAACCGGCTGCCGCCCGCGGAACGATCGACGGCACAACTCGAAGCCAAGGCGGTATTGGAACAATTGGCCCTCACCAATGCGTCCCTGTCGTCCTTCAAAGGCCTCGGCCGGATCAAACTTTGGGATGCGGATCGGCCGCCCCTTTCGGAACGGGTGGCCTGGATTGTATCGGCGCCTGAAAAACTCGGCCTCGTGGTCCTTGCGGCCGGCCGGCCGGTGGTGCGAGTGGCGGCCGACGGTCAATTCATCTACATGATCGATCTTCGGGACCCGGTGGGGTCCTACGCAAAAGTGCGGACTTCAGATGCCAGTCTCGAGCGGTTGATTCGCATTCCCATCACCGTGACCGACATCATCGCCATCCTGGCCGGGCGCACTCCGATCCGGGATCACTCACGCGCCTTTCTTCAAAATGACCGGCAAACAGAGCAATGGCTTCTGGTGATAGAGAACTGGTGGCATGTGGTGGAAAAGATTTATCTCAGCGCCGACCGGAAAGACGTCCGGCGGCTGGAGGTTTTCGGTGCCGATGGGAAAGTCCGCTACCGGGTCGAATTCGAAGAGATGCAAAACGTGCTGGGCCACCGCGTCCCCCGCCGACTGGGCCTGAGCGACGACGCCGGCAACGGCGTGCAGCTCGATATCGAACAGTACCTGACCGATGTGCCCGTCAGCTCCTCCATGTTCGTCCTGCCGCCGCCCCATTCCGGCTCACCGTGAGACTGTTTTCGATCAATTGATGTCAGGAGGATAGACTGTGATAGCCGAAATCCTTGCCACCGGCGATGAAATCCGCAGCGGTGCAGTCGTGGACAGCAATTCGGCCTTCATTGCGCGTCGGCTCGAAGAGGAGGGGCTCACTGTCACCCGGCACAGCTGCGTCGGTGACGACCGTGACAGCTTGGCAGCAATCCTGACCGAGATGGCCGGCAGGTCGGACCTGGCCGTGGTCACCGGCGGTCTCGGTCCCACGGCCGATGACCTCACGGCTGAAGCTGCCGCTCTTGCGGCCGGTGTCGAGTTGGCAACCGACGCCGTCGCCCTGGCGTCGCTGGAGGCGTTTTTTCAGAAGCGCCGGCGCCTTTTCAGCCCGTCCAATCGGAAGCAGGCCCTATTGCCTCAAGGTGCTGTCTGCATTCCCAATCCAATCGGCACGGCTCCCGGGTTTATGATTCTACTGGGTCGCTGTGCGGTTTTTTTTCTGCCCGGTGTGCCGCATGAAATGCGTTTTATGCTGTCGGAACATATTCTGCCGATGATGCGGCGACGGCAGGGTCTGGAAGGGTCAGGCGGCGGCCGACTGACCGTCACCACTTTCGGAATGACCGAAGCGGCCGTCGGCGAAAAGATGAGCGGCTTCGAAACCGATTTCCCGCAGCTACGGCTGGGATTGTGCGCCGAGTTTCCCGAGATCCAGGTGCGCATCAGCGCGCCGGGTGGAGAAGCCGC
>JBDNAO010000233.1:0-3827 GCA_039768375.1 Desulfobacterales bacterium
AGCCAGGTGACGGCCCAGGAAGGCGAAACCATCGTGGCCGGTTTGCAGGTGGCCAATCTGATCACGGTGCTCGATCCGGCGCGCCTGGAAATGTGGACCTACGTGGATGAGACCGATATCGGCCAGGTGCATCCCGGACAGCCGGTGGAGTTTCGGGTGGATGCCTATCCGGGACGTGTCTTCAGAGGCACTGTGGACACGATTTATCCCGAGCCCGAGATCCGCGACAACATTGTCTATTACCAGGCACTGGTCAAGATCAAACCGGAACAGGCGGCGTATCTGCGCCCGGAAATGACCACCCAGGTCCAGATCATCGTGGCCGTCAAAGACGCTGTGCTCGATATCCCCAACAACGCGCTGAAATGGGTCGATGGTCGGCAAGTGGTGTTCGTTCAGGATTCGGATGGAACGATCCGACAAGTGACGCCTGAACTCGGTCTCACCGGGGTAACGCACACCGAGGTGCTGGAAGGCTTGGCCGCCGGGGATAAGGTGGCCACGCAGGTTGTTCTGCCCGGCAGCAAAGAAAAGAAAGGCAAGCCGTGATGGTGGATCAGCGGCTCGCAGAACTGGAAGGCATCACCAAAACCTACAAACAGGCCGACCGCAAGATCGAGGTTCTCAAGGGGATTTCGCTCTCGATCGACAGCGGAGAATTCATCGCCTTGCAGGGGCCGTCGGGCTCCGGGAAATCGACCCTCATGCACATTCTCGGCCTGCTCGATCGTCCCAGCAAGGGGCGTTATCTCCTGCGTCAACAGGATGTCTCCGCGCTCTCGGACAATGCGCTGAGCGCCATTCGCAACCGCACGGTCGGCTTTATATTCCAGACCTTTTACCTGATTCCTTATGTCTCGGCCGTTGAAAACGTCATGCTTCCCGGCCTCTATAGCCGCACAGCGGCCCGCGAGTTGCGGCACCGGGCCGAACAGATACTGGACCAGGTCGGCTTGGGGGATCGGATGCATTTCAGACCGAATCAGCTTTCCGGCGGTCAGCAGCAGCGGGTGGCCATGGCCCGCGCCCTCGTCAACGATCCGCGGCTCCTCCTGGCCGATGAACCCACCGGTCAGCTCGACTCCCAGACAAGCGGTGAGATCATGAGGTTGATCGCCCAAATACACGAACAGGGGCTTACGGTGGTTCTGGTCACCCATGACGATGAGATTGCCGGTTATGCCCGCAGGAGGATCCGGCTCAGTGACGGTTGCATCTCGCCCAGTTGATTTGCTGCGGCAAGCCTGGCGCATCGGCCAAATGGCCCTCACTGCTTTGTGGGCCTACAAGCTGCGCAGCTTCTTCGTTGTGCTCGGCGTGGCCCTGGGCATCGCCTCGCTTACCGTGATCGTGGCAGCGGTGGACGGGGCCGAGCGCAAGGCCATGGAAATCGTCAAGAGGTTCGGTCCCGATGCGGCCTTCGTGCTCGGCGGAGACATCCAAAGCCGGGCCGTGGGCAAACGCACATTGACCCTTTCCTACAAAGATGCCCAGAAACTGCGTGAGTCGTTGCCGGGCGCTTACCTGGTCGTGCCGATGCGCGGCAAGGGCGACGTCACCGTCCGCTATCGCGGGAAGAGCCGGCAGGTGCCGGTCATCATCGGGGCGACCGCCGGTTATGCCGAAGTTTGGAACTGGCCGCTGGCCGAGGGGCGCGACTTTACCGAGGAAGACGTTCAAAAAGGGGCCAAGGTCGGCCTGATCGGCGACCTCGTCGCCGAAGACCTCTTCGCCAGCGAATCGCCGGTGGGCCGCACAATTTTCGTCGACCAGGTGCCGGTGCAAATCGTCGGCCGACTCTCCTATCGCGGTGTCACCGGTGGTGGTGGATCGAGCTCTGTCGACGATCGCATCATTTTACCCATCACGACCTTGACCCAGCGCTTCAACCTGAACCGCAAGTATTTTCGGGCATTGAGGGTGAAGTTCTACGCACCTGAGAACATGGAGGCGCACGTCGCCAATTTGCGCAGCCTCCTGCGTCACCTGCACAACCTGCAACCCGGCGAGCCGGACGATTTCTCCATTCTCACCGCGGACGAAATCCTCAAGTTCCTGTCGATGTTCAAAGGCGGTCTGATGCTCTTTTTAGGGATTACGGCTTTGGTGGCCATCATCGTGGGCGGGTTCGTTCTGGCCAACCTTTTTTATTTAAGTGTCACCGAACGCCGATCCGAAATCGGTCTCAAGAAATCTGTGGGTGCTCCCGACTGGGCAATTCTGATGCAGGTGCTGACCGAATCGGTTTTTCTGAGTCTGGCCGGCGCATTGCTTGGCGTGATTCTGGGGCTGTCTCTGGGGCAGCTGATGGCACAGCTCGGTGTGTTGGAAATCCTGATTTCGTGGAAGGTGTTCATCTTTTCCACCTTGGCGGCCACATTTATGGGTCTTGTTTTCGGTCTGCGACCGGCCCGCACTGCGGCCGGCATGCCGCCGATCGAAGCGCTCAAAGGGGAGCATTGATAGAAGGCCGTGTTTTTTAGTTTAAAAATTGCGCTCGCTTCGCTCAAGGCCCACCGGCTGCGGTCAATTCTGGCCATGGTGGGTGTTTTTCTCGGTGCCTTGGCGCTGACGGCCGTTCAGCACGTCTCGCAGGCCATGTACCTCAAGGCCGAGATGGAAACCGCCAAACTGGGGACCAATTTGTTTATGGCCCGCAGCGGAAAAGTCGTGTTTCGCCGTTCGGGGTCGGCGGCGGTGAGAAGCGCGACCACCACCTTTACACTGGAAGATGCCCGGGATCTGATCGGTTCGATTCCCCAGGCGCAGGCCGGAGCGCCTTTTGCCCTCAAAACGCTTGCGATCCGCTACGGCAACATCAAGATTCCGTGCCAGATCGTGGCCACGTGGCCGGCCTACACCGAGGTCCGGAGCTTCAAACCGGCTATGGGGCGTTTCATCACCTGGGAAGACGAAAACCAGCGGGCCCGCGTGTGCGTGCTCGGAACGAAAATTGCCGAGCGCCTTTTCGGAAAACCCGAGCAGGCATTGGGGGAGATGGTCTACATTTTCCGCGCCGGGGTGCGCGTCATCGGGGTCATGGAGCCCAAGGGAGCCGACATCGTCGGCAGCGACCAGGATGAACAGGTCTTCGTTCCTCTGTCGACCTTCTTGCGGCGGTTCACTAACCAGGACTGGATTACCGGGGTTTACCTTCAGTTGACCGACAATCAGTCTTACGAAGTGGTCAAAAAAACGGCCGAAAGCATCCTGCGACAACGCCATCACCTGGGACAGGGAGAAGACAACGATTTCAGCCTGCTGACCGCCAAGGACACCATTCAGCTGCAGGAGCAGGCCCTGCAATTGGTGCAGACGCTGGGTCTGCTCAGTTCCGGCATCTCGTTTGCCGTCGGCGGTCTGGGGATTCTCTCCCTCATGGTGCTGCTGGTGCGCTCGCGGCGGATGGAAATCGGCGTGCGACGGGCGGTTGGGGCCCGGCGTCTGGACATCATCCGCCAGTTTATCCTGGAATCCGGATTGATGGCCGGCACCGGCGGATTTGTCGGGGTGGTGTCGGCCGCCGGACTGGTGCTGTTGATCTACGAAATCGGCGAGATGCCGGTGACCTACGATCCGATCTTTATCATCGGTCCAATGGTCGGTTCGGTTTTGCTCGGTCTGTTAGCCGGCGCATACCCGGCCTGGCAGGCGGCCAAGATCGAGGTGTTGGACATTCTGAGAAACGAGTAGAGAATGAAATTTTGTGACCTCAAATGCAAATATGCCGCCTGGCCGGAGGAATTATCCGATGGGTCGAAATCATGCCGAACCTTCATCGGCTTGTGGTGTAAGTTTAAAAATCGGATCGTACACAAAAATGCACC
>JBDNAO010000234.1:0-3544 GCA_039768375.1 Desulfobacterales bacterium
GAGACGTACAACGGCGACAGTGGCGATATCCGGTTGATTCTCGGCGACCGGACCAACATCGTCATCAACGCCGACGGCGGTGAGACCTTCGGCGACATGTTCGAGCGGCTTGCGCAGCTGCAGCAGGCGTTGCAGAACCCTGATCCGGTCGCGGGCACATCCGCGGCCGCTGCGGCCGTCGATCCCCTCACCAGCGCGGCGGATCGTCTCGAGCGCGTGCGGGCCGATGGGGCCGTGACGTTCAAACATCTGGAATTGACCGAAGACCGGTATGCCGGCTTGAAGCTGAATGTCGAGGACATGTTGGAAAAAACCGAAAATGTCGATATGGCGACGGCCATCGTCGAGTTGCAGAAGTTCGAAACCGATTATCAGACGACGCTGGCCACGGCTGCCAGGGTGCTGCAGCCGAGCCTGATCGATTTTCTGAGATAGTGGCCATCCATAAATGGCCTTTTTTCAGCTGGGCTGCGTTCTCCTCGGGTTTCCGGCTGCGGCGTACGTAAAGTACGCCTCACCGCAAACCCTTGTGCGGCCTTGCCCAGCGAAAAAAATTCTCATTTATGAATTGGACACTCTACCGTGTTATCATATACCCATGGATGAACACGTGTGGCGGGAAATGAAACATCGTTATCTTGCAACCCTGTTGGCCGCATCGTTCCTCTTCTTCTTGCCGATCGTCGGGAGCGGGCTGGAGAGCCGTGACATCATACGCCTGAAACAGGCCGGCGTCTCGGATGAAACCGTTCGGGTCCTGATCCGCGAAAAGTCCCTGGAGACCGGTGCCTTCAAGGTCGACGAAATCCTGACGCTGAAAAAAGCCGGCCTGTCGGATGCGACGTTGCGGATGCTGATTGCCGAGCATTCTTTTCTCAAGGACCGGCAGCCCATCGTTTACGGACAGCAACTCCACGCGATCAAATTCACTTCCGTGCAGGATGTCATCCGACTAAAGGAGGCCGGCCTGAGCGACACCGTCATCCAGGCTATTCTACTTGTACTTCAAGAAGACAATTCGGCTGACAGCCAAAAGGCCTGGGACATGTTGAACTCGATGGGCATCCTGATCGACAAACGGGGTCGCCGCTGACAGCGCTTGCGCCCGGTCGCTTTCCTGAAAACCTCGCTGCGAAAAGGGTTGATTGCCGGATGCCCAATGACCGAGATCGACTGCTATAGATGTGACCACTATTTTGTCACCTGGGACGCACAGCGCCCTCACGGGTGCCGCGCCATGGGCTTTAAAAGCCGGTCGTTTCCATCCGCGCTGGTGCGCAGTTGTTCGGACGGCATGGCATGCCGTCTATACGCAGAAAAGAGTCGGCGGCGGCATGTATGCCGGACTTCAGGACTCACCCCAAAATAACGTCACATTTGCCCCATCGTTTTGAATCGAGCGAGAAAAACACCCACAGTCGCCGGTTTCCACACGGCAAAAATTGCCGCCAGCTCCTTCGCGCAGCGTTTCGACATATGCTATCTGTCTCATAAAAAACATTGATATCAAATGGTTGTCAAAATGTTCGTTTTTGGCAAGAATATTGCTTACATGCTGAGTATCCCCGTTTGTAAAAGGGATACGGGAAATTTCGAAGATAAAGGAGATGCAGATGAAAATCAGTGTCACCCCTCAACTGCGACCCAACCCGCCGGTCACGCAGAACCGCCGCGAGGCGATTTCCACGGATACGGATTTTCAGACAATCCTGAAGCAAACCGTCGGTAGCACCGCCGGCGAGAAACAGTCGACTCGGGTTGCGAATCCCTTCGGCATGCAGTCGGTCCGGCCGATTGTCAAGCCGGATGCGGAAGCGGAACTGCCCTTGGCGGACCGCATCGGTCGACTGGTCGATCGACTGGAGAACTACCGGCTCAAACTCGCTGATCCGCAAGCTTCCCTGAAATCGATCCAGCCGCTGATAGACGACATTGCCGCTTCGTCGGAAAAGCTGGCGCCGAAGCTGGAACATCTGGATGAAGGGGACCCGCTCAAAGATATTCTGAACCGTTCGATCGTGACGGCTTCAGTGGAAATGATGCGGTTCAACCGGGGCGACTACCTCTAGATGATTTGGCATCGGCAGGCTAGCGTCGTGTCATCTTTGAAGTGTCTCGACTGCCTTGAACGACGCAATTGAATGCATATAAGGTTCCCGGTTCAAGCCCGCCCTGGCCTCCGGCTCGTAGCCTACGCCTCGGAGAGCGCGACGGGACGTGGCTACGAAATTGTTTGCATATTCTATAGACGTTGCTTTCCATCACCACATCTTTAAAAGCCGGGTCTGGGCCAGGGGTTCAACGTTCAGGGTTGAGGGATGAAAGTAATTTGAGGTGTCAGGTGTCGGCTATTTAAAATTCAAATAACAAAACTCAAATACCAACCAAATCACAATGACCGGAATTCGAAATTCCAAACGGTTCGTTTTTGATCTTACTTGAGATTTGGATATTGTCATTTAGAATTTATTTGTATTTTGGTGCTTGTATTTTGTTATTTGGCATTATTTTAGGCGGGCGACAATGGATAAAACAATTTATGTGTGACAAGACACTAGGAAGCAAAGGCGGGATGAAGTCGGTCAATGCCGCGCAGCGATCGCGCTCATGATTTTCTCAGCGGTAGGCTATAGATCGGGCCGCAAGCGATTGCGGAGGCGGTTTCGCTGGAATTTGTAGATGAATTCCGTCAGAGTGTTGACCTGACTCTGTTCGATTTCGATAAACTCCAGGCCGCAGCAGGTGGCGGTATTCGGAACCTTTTGGTCGAATCGGACCACAACCGCCTTTTTGATCTTCACCCGGGTTTCTCCAGACTCCGATGGAAAAACGAGTTCGACATCTTCCAGCACATCACCGATCTGAAACGGCAGATCGTGTCGCTTTTCCTCTACCTGGCAGACCATCGCGATAAGCGCTCCACCCACGCTGATATCGACGACTTGCTCGTGGCATTCGGATTGACGGTAGACGAACTCGACCGTGGTGCCCTCGGGCGCCTCGAGCCGGAAAAATTTGCGACGCTGATTGCGATAGACCAAGTCGGGGAAGGGCAGGCAGAGTTGGTTTTGGTAGATCTCTCCACCGGTTGTGGAAAATGAATACGGAATCCTGTCGGGGCCGGTGAACTCGAAGTCGATTTCCCACGCGTCCTTGTTTCCGGCAGTCTCTTTGAATCCATCCGGATAGCCGAGTAGAAAAAAGGTGCGGTTCAGCTTTCTGCGGAAGCCGGTCAGGACGGTCAATTGTTCGTAATTGGTGCCGGACAGCCTCAGCTTGATCAGGATTTTTGATTTGATCAGAGATTCGAAGACTTTCTTGATGGCGTTATCGGTAATCTGATCATATTCCATAACACTATCTTAGCAGGCAAGCAGAAGATTTGCAATATTGGATTCGCTTCATCAGCCTCATATACTATAGACTTTAGGAAAATGATTTTGGCAAGGCAGAGCGGGGAAGTTGCATACGTCATACATCGACGAGTGATAACGCAGTCCAAAATCTTTTTATGGAAGCCTATATTCACGAAAATGCTGCAGGA
>JBDNAO010000235.1:0-5050 GCA_039768375.1 Desulfobacterales bacterium
AGCGTAGCGCCATCAATATTGGACGTTCGACGTTGAGCGTTCGATGTTCGACGTTCAATCTGTTCACTGTTTCGGCCAGTTTAATCATCAAAAAACCTTGCCATTTTGGCGTAGTTTCATATAAGGGTTCAAGGTTCACGGTTAGGAAATCTGCATGTTCAAACTCGTACCTATACCATGGACCTTATACCTTGCACCGCATGCCTGCATGAATATTTTCAAAACCTTCTTTCTGGTTTCAAGAGGGCTTGGCGGCAGTCATCATGCAGTTTAAAATTGGATGGAAGATAACTGTTCTTTGGATGCCCTGGATGAGATATTTAAAAATTCGGCACCAACAACCTGATCGTTTTCATCGTAATCAAGGATGACACCAGGCTGAACCTCTTCAGATTCTATTATCCGGCTCTCATCGAGACGAAAATAAAGGCTATCATTTTCTTTATCAACTCTAATTCTCATAGCTCTTTTCTCCTTAAACGTCGGTCAAAAAATGCAGTTACAGCTCGATTTGGATTTACCCGCACGTTAATCACAACTCGCAACGAACGGTTTCCGTACTCGAGAATCTTTTTTATAAAATGTTGGGTACCATCTTTCAAACTAAACTAAAACCATCCGCCGATGAGTTTTCGCAATTTCGGGCAGTTAGTTTTCTCACCCCCCTTCACGTTCGATTGGACTTGACACATCTGCTGAAGGCCGATAGTGAAATTCTGACCTGCGGCAATCTCCGATCCCGTTGACAAACATTTCCATGGTTCGGGAGGGTAAATGCAGCTTAAATTTCTTTTTCACCCCTCTCACCCCGCATCTCTTCCGGCGGACACCTTTCGCCCCCTTTCATTTTCATTCACCATCTTTAGACCGCACGCCAGTAGCGCGGTATTCGTGTGGTACGGCCGGAGGTCAACATGCGATACGTGATCATCGGAAACGGCGTGGCCGGTATTACCGCCGCCGAGACCATTCGTCAGTACGATCAAGAGGCGGGCATCACCCTGATTGGTGACGAGTCCGCTGTGCCTTACTGCCGCCCCATGATCAGCCTGGTCCTCGAAGGCGCGATCGCACCGGAGAAGCTGCCGATCCGCGGCTCACGTTTCTACGACGAATTAAACATCCAAGCGGTGCTTGGAAATCGGGTGACCGGCATCGATGTCGAGAAACGAACCGTCGCCGTGGGCGGCTCCTCATACGGATTCGACAGGCTGTTGATCGCAACGGGGGCCGATCCGCGTCCGGTTAAAGCCGAGGGGGTCGCACTCGAGAACATCTCTTACATGCGGACTCAGGATCACGTGCGCACCATTCTGACGGGACTAAAGGGTGCACGCCGGGCGCTGGTGCTCGGCGGCGGCCTAGTGGGATTCAAGGCCGCCTATGGTCTCCTGCGTCGTGGCCTGACCGTGACGATGCTGATCCGCTCGGGCTACCCCCTGTCGATGCAGGTGGACGAAGAAGCCGGTTTGATGATACGCGACGAATTGGTGCGTCACGGTCTCGACGTGCGGGTCGACATCGAAGCGATTGCCTTCGAGGGCAACGGCCGGGTCAGGGCGGCGCATCTTTCCGACGGCAGTCGGCTGCCGTGTGACATTGTGGTCATCGGCAAAGGCGTGCTGCCGGCGCTGGCTTTTGTGCCGCGTGACCGGATCCGGACCGATCTGGGGATCGTGGTCGACGGGCGAATGGAAACCAGCGTGACCGGAATCTTCGCCGCCGGAGATGTAGCCGAATACATTGACATCGCCCGCAGCACTCCGTGGGTCAACGCCATCTGGCCCGAAGCCGTCAACCAGGGTCGGATCGCCGGTTTGAACATGGCCGGGCGACGGGTGTCCTATCCGGGAAGCCTCAGCCGTAACGTGATCCGGATTTTCGACCTGGATATCATGGCCGGTGGGGTCGTCAACCCGCCTCAGGACGCGTTATACCGGAAGCTGGTTTTCAAGAACGCAAAAAAGAAGCTCTATCGCAAGTTGGTCTTCCAAGGGGACTATCTTGTCGGCATGGTGATGGTAAACGGCATCGAGCAGGGAGGGCTGCTGCTGGCGGCCATTCAAAGCCGGGCGCAGCTGAACGTTCCGCGCGAAACACTGCTGGTGCCCGGACTTAATTATGGCCGGTTGCTGTGGCGTCCGGCGATAGTCTGAAACTTCCTCTCAAATTTTGGACAAAGGAGGCTACATGAAACAAGTCGTCGTCCATCCGGAACGCTGCGTCGGCTGCATGCAATGCGTGCCGGCCTGCGCGACCGCCCATTCCCACACCGGGCAGCTGTTCACGGCGATCATGGAAACACCGCTTCCCCGGTCGCGGGTCCACGTCGGGGCCGGTTTGATCGGTGAAGGGTTTCCCAACCGCTGCCGCCACTGCGATCCGGCACCCTGCCAGCTGGCCTGCCTGCCGGGTGCCATCTCCCGGGACACTCAGTTCGACACCGTTCTCATCGATCCGGACAAGTGCATCAACTGTGCTTCCTGCGCCATGGCATGTCCTTTCGGCGTGATCCGGTATCATGCCGACACCTTTGCGCCGCCGGGAAAAACCGTCGCCGTCAAATGTGACAACTGCATCGTCCGCCAGGAGCAGGGACAGATTCCGGCCTGCGTTGAAGTCTGCAAGTCCGGGGCCCTGACCTTCGAGGAACCGGCTTCGGCTTTGAAGCGCAAAACCGATGCAGTGGCTCGCAGCATATCGGTCGGTGCCACGACCGAACCACTACCGCCGGGGTTCGGCCTGCTGAATGCTATCAGGAAGGCTCAGGTCGAACTGCGACAGGCACGGCCGCCCGGAGCAGACCTGTGAAACAGGCCCGCATTTTTACAGATACAAACGAGCGATGCACCCGACCGGTATCAAGTGGCCGATGTCGCGCGTGTCGATCGACGGAATTATCGAAGTCACCTTTATGAACCGACGCTTCACAACCACTGACGAAAATGGAGGGCGAGATGTTGATGAAACACGATACGCAGACGATCACCGAAGATGGTCGGTTGATGCTCGACAAGGCCCAGACCGATCAAATCGAGACCGTTTGGGACCGGTACCAGTCCCAACTGCCCCAGTGCGGATACTGCGACATGGGGCTGAGCTGCCGCAACTGCGTGATGGGGCCCTGCCGTGTGGATCCCTTCGGTGAAGGTCCTCAGAAAGGGGTCTGCGGGGCTGACGCCGACATCATCGTGGCCCGCAATCTCGGTCGCATGATCGCCGCCGGCGCGGCATCGCACTCCGATCACGGTCGGGATCTGGTCGAGGTGCTGGCCGAAGTCGGCGCGGGAAAAGGTTCCGGGTATCAAATCCGCGACGAGGCCAAGTTGCGTGCCGTTGCAGCCGAATACGGTATCGAAACCGAAGACAAAGAGGCCGCAGCGATTGCCGGCGAGTTGGCCGATGCCATGCAGGAGGACTACGGCACCCGCAAGAAAAGCCTCGCCCTTGTGCAGCGTGCACCGGAAAAACGGCGCGAAATCTGGAAAAAGCTCGGCATCATGCCTCGGGGCATCGATCGGGAGACCTCGGAAATGATGCACCGCACCCACATGGGAGTCGACAACGACTGGAAGAGTCTGTTGCTCCACGGTCTGCGCAATGCCTTGTCGGACGGGTGGGGCGGCTCCATGATCGCCACCGATGTGTCGGACATCCTCTTCGGTACGCCGACCCCGCGGCCGACCGGTTTCAACGTCGGGGTTCTCAAGAAAGATCGGGTCAACATCGTCGTCCACGGCCACAACCCGGTGGTCTCGGAAATGGTCCTGCATGCCTGTGAAGACCCTGAAGTGGTTAAGCTGGCCGAAGTCAAGGGTGCGGCCGGCATCAACCTGGTCGGCGTATGTTGCACGGGCAACGAACTGCTGATGCGGCATGGCATCAAGATGGCCGGCAACCACCTCACCACGGAATTGGTGCTCTCGACCGGGGCCGTCGATATGATGCTAGTGGACTACCAGTGCATCATGCCCTCGCTCGGCAACATCGGCGCCTGCTATCACACCAAAATGATCAGCACCAGCGACAAGGCGCGCTTCCCCGGTATGCAGCACCGTGAGTTCCATCCGGATAACGCCGCCCGGCTGGCCGAAGAACTGGTCAAGGAGGCAATCGAGAATTTCACCCACCGCGGCAACGTTTACATCCCGGTGGAAAGCATCGACGGAATGGGCGGTTTTTCGGTGGAGGCCATCGTCGGAGCCCTGGGCGGGTCGCTCAACCCGCTGATCGATGCCATCAAAGCCGGAAAGATCCGTGGTGCGGTAGGGATTGTCGGGTGCAACAATCCCAAGATCAAGCAGGATTATGGTCATGTCACCCTGGCCCGTCGCCTGATCGAAAACGACATCCTGGTGGTCGACACCGGCTGTGCGGCCGTGGCCACCGCCAAGGCCGGGCTCAAAGCGGCTGAAGGCGCTCAATACGCCGGGCCCGGCCTGCGGGAAGTCTGCACCGCACTGGGCGTACCGCCGGTTCTGCACATGGGCAGCTGTGTCGACAACGTCAGAATCCTGCTGGTGGCCGCCGCCCTGGCCAATGCATTGAATACGGATATCAGCGACCTGCCGCTGGCCGGCGCTGCTCCCGAATGGTACTCGGAAAAGGCCGTGTCGATCGGCGCCTATTTCGTCGCCTCCGGGGTCTACACGGTTCTGGGGCCGATGCCGCCGATCACCGGGAGCATGAACGTGGTGAAATTGCTGACCGAGGGGCTCGAAGAGGTGGTGGGGGCGACCTTTGCGGTGGAGCCGGATCCGGAAAAGGCGGCCGTTTTGATCCGTCGCCGGATCGAAAACAGACGTGCGAAACTGGGACTTCCGGCACTGGCGGTATGAAATAGGGGTTCAGGGTTCCAGGTCCAGGGTTCAGGGCAGCCGCTGGCCTGAAAAGAGGCCAGTTTAATTAAAAAAGAAACTTTGCCCTTGGCTAGTTTCATATGACGGGTTAATAAAAAACGCAGAGGGTAAGAGGGAGGCCGTAGCCACCCTCTCCCCGTTGTCGCAATAGGGTTGATTCCCTATATTTACCGGCGTGCGGCTTTCCCGCA